>JAWABT010000042.1:0-6964 GCA_038884515.1 Candidatus Woesearchaeota archaeon
AAAAGCCTTGCATAATCCTTGAGAAGCTGTGTGTTTGTTGGGGTTATGTCAACAATGCCGTTATTCTTACAAGCACTATACCCCCTATATCCATACTTCACTGCACAATTGTGAAACTTTGAGAATTCATCGATAAAGCGACCATTCCTGGTTCTTGCAAATTCTGCAAAAGACTCTGCATAAAACATCTCCAGATGTTGGCTAAGGTCTCCAATCTTATCACAAGAAATTATCTGGTATTTTGGAGATTTGCCTGACAAAATTTCTTCAAGAACTGCTTTGCATATTTCCTTTGATGCAATCATCATAGGACATTATAGCATAAAGAGCTATTTAAAGCTTTTGTTTTTACTACTTATTGATGATAATACTTAGTTTTAAAGAATATACTGCAGTATCGTGAACATAGCGTCTGTTGTCACATTGATTCCAAGCTTTCTCAGGCCATCATCATCACCTGGGCATGCGACGTTATACCGAAAATTAAAGAAGCTTGCAAAGAAGCAGGCTTTGTGCCCAAAGAAATAATCTGTGCTGACTGGATTGCAAAGAAAGAATTTTACAAAAGCTGAATGCCGGATTTTTGGTTGGCAGGAAATAATCCTGCCTTTTAATCTTGTTTATCTTTCTTGATTGCGTTCTTGAACCTATCTATCAGTTCACCCAGCTCCTGATAAGAATCTGGAATCTCAATCCCGCACATTTCCGCGCTCAGATGCTCGCCTCGTAAAATGTCTTGGGGGCAATTATATTCATTGCGTTTCAGCAGGCTGAAAATAAACTTTCTTTTATCTTCACTCTCACTTTCCTTTTTTTCTGAAACACAGATTTTTTCAATGTCAACAGAGCATCCGCAGTACTCATATGACGATCCAGAATACAACGTTAAGTCAGATGATCCCAAGTCCTGCTTCACTTTTGTGATTGATGAAACAATCAAAGATGTGATTGAAATAATCACCACACAAGGCAAAGCAGCGGCTGCAACCTTAGAGACATATAGCCGGGCGCAATTAAAAGGGATGAAAAGAGGGTATAACCCAGGAAGATTCACAAGAATCATACTTCTAACTGATTATAATGAGAACTTGTGGGTCTATGATGTAACAACACCTGAAGAGCATAAAATTGCAGTAATGGAAAAAAGAGAATCTGGAAGATATTATGAAATATTTTCAGGAAGAAGAACCAGGGCTGATTATGGCGACGCCAAGAATTTCAAGAAAATTAAAAACAGCATAACAGAAGTCAGTTAATTTTCTTTAACTATAACTGAATACAATCTCAGCAGTTTCTGCGTGTCTTCGTCAGTTAGTTCAATATTCCTGCTGTGGCTGATTCCTTTCTCGAGATACCGCCTGCAAGCGCAATCTGAAAACAAGTCATCAAACAGCTCCCGGAATTCTTCATTTTCACCATAACGCTCAATAGAATCAGCAGATCTGTCCAGGGCATACAGCAAGTTATATTGCGCAGAGTCTGCAAGCCTGTCAACAGCAACAGTTTCCTTATGCCTATCCCCATCCATTATTTTAACACTGTGCCTCTCAAAAAACCTGGCTTCGCCAGGATCAATGCTCTCTTTCTTTAGTAAGTTCTCCTCTAAACGGGATGTATAAGAAACAATCAAAACTCTTTTTGAAGGCAGAATAAGTTTTCCTTCTTTTTCATAGAACCATTCAGGCACGACTTCTGTGTTCAGCTCTGCCTTTGAGGACAAAGCCATATTAAACACTTTAGCTGTACTGTCTGTGAACATCTCGAGCTCACTCACAGGGTAATATAATTCATTCCCATCAACAAGTACCTTCTTAACCCCCACCATATAGGAAGATATAGAATTTCCTAGTTTAAAATTCTTTCTATTATTGCCTCTTGTTGGCCTTTCCTTATGAATCACTGCTTCTATACTCATTTCAAACACACTAAATTTAGGCTACTTAAAAAGATAATGAAAAAAATAAAAAATTTTAGTAAATTATAGCTACAACAACTCTTTTAATCTGCTCCCACCTGACTTTTTCAGGGTCTGGGATTGGGTTGTTGTCTCCCTGGAATATTGCATACCATCCTTTCTCGTCATTTCCTAT
Source organism: Candidatus Woesearchaeota archaeon (assembly GCA_038884515.1). Lineage (GTDB taxonomy): Archaea > Nanobdellota > Nanobdellia > Woesearchaeales > ARS49 > JAWABT01. The sequence continues at coordinate 2,091 of JAWABT010000042.1, forward strand.
TTCAGTGATTCTGTGCACAATTGTGCCGTACTGTGTCTGGTATGAAACAATATCTCCGACCTGGATATCACCAGGGCTTTTAGGAACTATCTCAATAGCGTTTGCTCCTGCGTCAAAGACAGGGTCCATTGAGTTAGTGTCTGCAAAAGATGCCAGGATCGCTCCCTGAACATTAAGTGTAACGCTTCTTGCACCCATCTGAATTTCCCAGTCCTTAATCCAGTTTTTAGGAGAATCTCTCTCTGGAATCTTGTATGGGAATTCAGCATACTCTGGGCCCCACTCACATCTCTTAAAGCCGTCTGCATCAGGAAGGCACTGTTTTGTGGCTGCAACTGCCTCTGCTGGCTTTGGCTCAACAACTTTAATGTCTTCAACAGGCGCTACTGGCTCAACTTTAACATCTGCAAGGCTTGCTGTATCTGCTACAGGCGCAACTGGCTCTGTTATTACATTATCTACAGCTGCTGGTTCTGCAGCGTTTAAAATATTAAAAACAGCTCCACCCACCCAGCCAAGTGCAAAAACAAGAATAATGGCCAGATACCAAAGCTTAGACCTTTTTGAAGTTTCTGTGTTAGTCATCATTGTTTTAACCCCCTTTAGTCTCTGTAAGCAATATGAAACAATATAGACATTCTAGTATATAAATGTTTCTATTTTTGCTACTATGGAATAGTGAAAGTCATTAAAAGGGTCTTAACTAATTAGTATAATATGGAAAATAAAGATTTGAGCATTGTTTTATATATTTAAAATATATCATTTGCAACAACAAGCATTTATAAACTCCAATAACAATACTTGTTTTCAGGATGTGGCCTTTTACTTGGCTAAAGAACAAGATAGCAAACCGCTCAATAGAAGATATTATTAATTCTGAGCTTAAAAAAAGAAAAATAGCAAAAGACCAAAAGATACTTTCAAAATTCACAGGCACCAAATCCGCACTGCTTGGCTATGCCATGTACCAGAAATTTACAGAAAACCTGTGTTTTGAACCAGACCAAGAACTCATAGACGATATACGAGTGTTCATTGAAAAATATCATGACTTTGTCAGCACAAAAAAAGACAGCATACCTCAAGATGATTTTCTCAGGTTTGCATGCATGTCATACCACACCTGGCAGAAGATAGTTGACCTTAAATGCAGGCTAAGCAAAGAAAATGAAGTTGAAGAAGAAAACGCCAGGCGCCCTTACGAAGAGCCGCCGGGCAAATACCTGAAAATAAAATGGAAATTAGAAGAAACAGAACTAACCAGGCAGATAAAAAAGAGAATAACACCAGACATGCCTCTGAAATCAATAGGCATCAGCTTCCCTGAAATAATCCTAATTGAAAATGACCTGAGAAAATTAGGATACATGATATACCTCCCGTCTGTAGAGCTAGATAAGTGCACCAATAAAAATGTAGGCTACTTTATTCTGAAATGCTATAACAATACCTGGAAAAGATAGCAACTAATTAAGAAGAAACAAGCTGAACATATGGCCTTAGCCTTGCCCTGCGCCAATAAGTATCGTTTTTTGCAAAGCCAAAGCGCGCACGATCTTTAAAGGACTCAACCTCTACAGGAATCTTGTAATCAAGCGACTCTCTATCTTCCACAAAGCCATATCCTGAATCGCCAGGCCCTATGTGGCTGTAGTCAAACTCAACTGTCTTCATCTCAAAAGTACGTATTGATTCCTCAAGCCTCTCGCTAACAGGCTGATAATAAGTGAGTTTATTGCTCAAGAAGTCGTCTATTACTGCTTTTTCTATGCCTCTAAGGTGAAGCATCTGGTTAATTGTCTGAGGACTATAGTTTTTAAGGCTCTTTTCTGTCCTCCAGGACATGTTTCTTTCAACCATACGAACAAAAGCTGTTTTCCCATCCTTGTAGAAAACAGGAGCAGTATACCTGCCTTGCCTCTGGTTTTGCTCAAAAAGCTCATGAAAATTATCAATCTTACCTAAAAAATTAGGAATAGGAACTGATATTGTTCTTGGCTGAGGATTAATTTCAGTCTTCTCTACAACAACTATATGCTCCGGAGAAGTGCGCTGTATAACATAAAGCCCTGAGTTCTGAAGAATCCTGCAAATAAAATTCATTGCCCTGAGCTTTTCATTTCTTGATACCATTACCAAAATAAGACAAAGCAACTATTTAAAGCTAATGATTCAGATTACTTAAAATCAATAACAAAATCAAAAAAGTCAAAAAAAAGAAAATAAAAAAAATCAGCTTAGAAATAAAAAGCTTTGAACTTGATTTATTGCTGCTGATTTCTCATTTCTGCAAAGCACTCTCTGCAATAAACAGGCCTATCTGCTTTTGGCTGGAAAGGCACTTTGCATGCTTTCCCGCACTTAGCGCAGGTAGCATCAAACTCTTGGCGTGGCCCTCTATTGAACCCGCCCCTAAAGTCTCCCATTTTATTTTTCCTCCATTATACTGCTTAACACAAGAAAACTAAAGTCCCTAATAATGCCTAAAGCATACCAGAAAACTCACGTTTCCATATGTCTGGAGGATATAAACAACGCGGTGTTTATAAAGGTTTGCTTTTATCGAGGCAAATTAGTGCCAACTTCCAAAAACAATAAAATATTTATACTTAAAAACCGCAGTAATAATTATGGCTGGGGAGCTGGTTCAGCAAGTAAAAGAAACAAAAGAGCACTCTATTCTATCTGGATTTGCGGGCGCAATATCAAGTTTAGCGTATAATACGCAAAAAGCATACTTGACCGACCTTGTTGTTTTTTTCAGGGAGATGTTTCCAGAGCACTGGAGATTTCACCAGAAATTCAACCCAGTTGCTCTTGACGTTGCATTACAATATGTAATTAATGAGTTTGAAGAGCAGGCAAAGCTTCTTCCAGAAATTAAAGAAAAGTACGAAAATACTCTGCCTGCAATAAAGCAAACAGCAGCTGCAATAAAACACAGATGTGGCTTGATGCCGATAATAAGGCAGGAAGGAGAACTTTTGTACATGAATCTTAATCCTATACCAGATGATGATCTTGAGGAGTTGATTGATGTTGACAAGAAAGATATTGATTTAGTGCAAGCTGTATTCAGGCAGAACATTGAGTACATGGGCAAAGAGTTTTTCAGCCACATATTCAATGTTGAGGCAATTGGAAATGTCTTGGGCCACCTGAAAAGATATCATGGAAACTCAGACAACACAATAAACAGAAAAATCGCCTCTCTTAAACAGTTCGAACTTTACCTCGAAAACATAGGACTCGTTGACAGGATAATGATGCACAAGGTGCCAAGACCAAGGTACAAGCATAATGCACAGCAGTATGTAGAGTACGAAGATGTTGCAAAGCTGGTAAAGTCAGTTGAAGATACAAGAGACAGGGCAATACTATCTATTCTTTTCGGGCTCGGCATAAGAGCAAGCGAACTCTGCGACTTAAAACCAGAAGATGACTGCGGGGATGAAATGATAATCAGAAAAGGAAAAGGAGGAAAGAAAAGGATACAAATCATTCCAGAAAATGCACGCAAGGCCCTTGATGATTACATGAGCAAAAGAGCCAATCTTTATCCTGAAATACAGCAGAATTATCTCTTTCTCAGTAAATCAGGAAGACAGCTAAGAAGAGAAGATATATTCAGAATGCTAAGGAAGTATGCAAAACTGGAAGGATTGAGCAGGAAAATCAATCCGCACTCAATAAGAAGGACTGTTGCATCAAAAATGGATGAAGAGGGCGGAAGCATAACAGGCACACAAGACTTCCTCGGCCATTCATCACCAAACACAACAGTAATCTACATAGGAAACCCAAAAAGCAAGAAAATAAAGTTCCTGAAGAAATATCACCCAGAAGGGTAAACGACCTGTTATCCATAAACTATATAAACAAGCCAGCAATACGTGAATTCGGTGGGGGAATTGCAAACATCAAACATAATAATGATTTGTTTCTTTCTTCTGTTAAGCATATTGATTTTAATATTCAGAAAAAAAATCCAGTTCCAAAGCTTTCTAAAGATATTCTATTTTGGGATGTACAAGACAAAAGTCGGACTGAAACTGATGGATTCCTGGGCAAAAAAGCATCCTGCGCTTCTTAATCGAATTTGCTATCTGGCAATCACTGTCGGATTTCTTGGAATGATTATTGTCGTATTTGACTTGGGAAGGTCGCTATATTCTGTTATTGCAGGAACAAGCACTTTGACAGTCGGCCTTGTCTTGCCTGTTGAAGCAAAAGGAGTGTTTTATGTTCCTTTTGCATACTGGATAATATGCATACTAGTAATACTGGTGATTCACGAGTTCAGCCACGGATTAATTGCAAGACTGCACAAGATAAGAATAAACAGCTCAGGCCTTGCTTTTCTTGGGATAATAATACCATTGATTCCAGCTGCATTTGTAGAGCCAGACGAAAAACAGTTAAGACAGGCATCAAGATTCAAGCAGCTGAGTGTTTATGCAGCAGGCCCGTTTGCAAACATTGCTTTCGGGTTTATTTTCTTAGGAATATTCGCTTTAATGCTGAATCCGCTCGCAGATTCGCTTTACAATTATGAAGGCGTAAAAATATCTGACTTCATCGGAGACAACAGCCCTGCTGAGATAAGCGGCTTGGCTGTCGGAGATGTAATAACTGAAATAAATGGAAATAGAATAAGAAATACAGAAGATTTCAAAACAGCAATAGATGGTGTAAAGCCAGGAAAAATCACAAAAGTAAAGACAAACAGGGCAAGCTATGCAGTCGCGTTTAAAGAAGACCCTGTTGAAAAAGATGCTTTCCTTGGCGTTTGGGTAGAGAATGAGAAAAGCCTGAAAAATGAAAACATATTTTCATATACCATTGTCTGGATTACTGGCCTGTTTTACTGG
>JAWABT010000043.1:0-6841 GCA_038884515.1 Candidatus Woesearchaeota archaeon
CAAAAGTATTGGCTGTTTTTCAAAGGCGCGATAACAGAGGAAGAAAAAATACTCCAAGAAGAATACGGCTTTATGCAAAAAGAGAGAGAAGAAATCACAGAGATAGAAAAAGAAGAAAAGCTTGAAGTTCCTGCTGAAGAAGCCGCACCTGCCCTAGATAAAATACTTTCAGCTTCAACAATTTTTCTTTATTCTAATTCTACAGATTTTCAAATACCTGGTTATTATCAGTTTTCACAAGGGGTGTACCTTAGACTTGTACTTCATCCAGGTTTTAAAAAAATTATTATTAAAACAGAAAAGGAGTTTTTTGAATGGAATGCATACGTGGATACACTAATGAGGATTGCTCAATCAAAATTTGTTGGGAAGAACTGGGCTTGTGGAACCTGGCAGAAAGATTTTAATTATTTTGCATTTACTTTTGGAGCCGGAACTGACCACGTGGGACGGAGTGCTTTTGCCACTATTGCACTTGTTTACCCTGCACAATTTGAGCCTCAAATGAAGAAGATTTGTGAAAATAATAAAAAGAGGATAGAACTCCAAAATATGTTGAAAAACATAATACAGTCAAAAAGGTAATTGTTAATCAAAATACTTTTTAAAAAGTACCGAATTTCAGCAATATTTATAAACTGCCTTTTTTTTCTTATGTTATCGTGGATTTTAATCCCCTTTTTGGATTATTCCCCGCTTAGCTCAATGGCAAACTTTTAAAAAAAGTTTGATCAAAACAAGTGCAGCGCAAGGCTGCACGTGCGAGCAAGATTTAAAAATCCTAAAGCTCGCATTAATGGAATATTGAGAATTATTATTCCCCGCTTAGCTCAATGGTAGAGCGCACGGCTGTAGATTAATAATCGCTCACAGACATGGCAGATGCCTAGGATGAAAGTGAGACAGCCGTTACCGTGAGGTTCCCGGTTCGAGTCCGGGAGCGGGGACTTTTTTTCTGTCACAACCTTAATAAACTCCCTTTTATTCTCTTCTTGTATGAATTTTTTCAGGAAACTATTCTATTCTGCAGTGATTGGAGCAGCAGTAGTCCTCAGCTCCTGCAAGGCAAAAGAAGAGATAACCCTTGATGAAAAAATTCTTTTTCCAACGCCAATAAATACAATAGAAGAACCAGAACTGAAAATAGCTGGCGAGAGACAGGTGTGCATTGAAGAAATAGTTAAAGAGCATGCAGTCCCTTTTATTGAAGATACAATATACTTCCATGATTCAAATAAAAGCAGATATAACAATGCAATGCAAAAATACAGCGGAATCGAGGCAGAGACAGCAAGACTCTGGGAAGGACTAAAACAGAGAGCAGTGCAGTATGCTTCAGTCACAATAATACCAAGAGAGCTCATCGGCAAACAAAAAAAATCTGTTTTAATTGTATTCCCATCTGCATTTGAAAAATGCAAGAGCAAAGAGGACATCGTCAGCTTTATCGTTGACCACGAAGGAAAACATGCGGAAGACAATGCAAACGGAATAACCCTGTGTGGCAAAAAAATAACATACGAACTGATAATCCAGATGGGCCCGCAGAATTATCAAGACATACTCGAGTTAAGGGCATATGAGCACCAAATCAAAAAAATTCAGCTAAAACAAAGAAAAGTCTCAGGCGAGTGCGCCAGCCAAATACTCACAGCATACTTTATCACATACACAAGAGTCCTGAACACAGGAATAAAAGGCAACAAGTACTCAATCACTGCAATACAAAAAGCAAAATACTTTCCGATAATAAATCTTGAAACAAAAGAAATCATCCTGCTGGAACAAGAACAGAAAACTCCAGAAACACCAAAATTACAGTAAGATTTAAAAACAACTGTATTCTCCAATTTAACGTTAATAAAGCCCTGGTGGTGCAGCGGTTAACATGAGGCCCTGTCGAGGCCTCGACCCGAGTTCGAATCTCGGCCAGGGCGTTTTTTATTCTATTTTCATAAAAAAAGCTTAAATACTCATATTTCATTACTTATCGAAAAAATGGCGATAGATGACAAGATTAGCCCAGATAAAAAAATGGGGCCAAGCGAATCAAAAGGCCCTCCTCCTGAAAGATACATGATTCTAAAACGCAATGGAGAGCAGACTGTGATGGAAAAGCGCAGATACCTTCTGGAAAAAGCAATGAAGAAGAAATCAACAGAGTATGCAGTCCAGCCGCCCTATGTTCCTGCACAAAATTTATAAAACAGTTCTATAAACAACTTATTTATGGAAAAGCCAACAAAATACTTTCTGATCAGTGTTTTCATGATATTACTCGCGTCTTCTGCAGTCAGTTTTTATTTCTACAAGGAAAACCAAAGATTGACAAATGACATTTCACTGCTTGAAAGCAAACTCTAAGAAAAAAGCCAGATCTTGAAATCAGAGATAACAGGAGTGCAGTCAAATGTTGCAACACTCGGGCAGGCAGTAAATAACAAAATAGACACTTTCTATTCAGAATATTCTGGCTTCAAAAGCTCTGTAACAGGACAGGTATCATCACTCGAGACAAACCTAAATGCTTTCTCAGCACAAAGCCAGCAGCAGTTCCAGAGCATAGCAGGACAGATAAGCAAGGTAGAATCAAAAAGCAAAGCACTTGAAGAGCAATTAGCAGGCCTGAGTTTCAAAACACAAGACTTCTCAAAAATAATTGAAAAAGCAGTAAAAGCAGTTGTTTCAGTAAGGACAAATACAGGGGTTGGCTCAGGAGTCATTGTTGATGAGAGAGGGTATGTTGTTACAAACTATCATGTCATTGATGGAGCAACAAGCGCAGGAATACTGACTTATGACAAGGAACTGCACCAGGTAGCACTTGTTGCAGTAGACGTTGACAGAGACCTTGCACTACTGCAGATATTCAACGGGACATTCACTGAAATGGGCTTTGCAGACTCTGACATGGCAAAAGTAGGACAGAGCGTTCTAGCAATAGGCAACCCAGGAGGCCTTGACTTCACAGTCACAGAAGGGATAGTAAGCGCAGTCAATAGGGAGATAAACGGAAAAAAATACATCCAAACAGATGTTCCAATAAACCCAGGAAACTCAGGAGGACCTCTTGTAGATACCTCTGGAAGAATACTTGGAATAAACCAGAAAAAAATATCAGGCTTTGAAGGAGTCGGTTTTGCAATACCTGCAGATGATGTAAAAGCATTTGTTCGGGCTAATTTGCCAGCCAGTTCTTAATTTGTGTCACCAGCTTTATATAGCTTGAAAACATAGAATAAGGCATGGATTTATCCAGTATAGTAGAGGATTTTGGGGACATGCCTGAGTTTCTTAAATTCAGTATGCAAATGAAATACCAGGTAAGAGACAGGTCATTGCTTGAAAAATTCTGTAAAAAATACAACAAAAAGCTTGTTAAGGTATGCTTAGCTCAAGAAGAAAATCCAAACCCTACTACAGGACTTGAGCCACTTTATTTCTTTGAAGGAGACCCGATAGGCAGGACACGAGACACGCTTGTGCTTGACATGCAAGACACAGAAGTAATTATGCAATAATTTATTATTTGGTGTTCACAATTGTTTTTAGAACCAATTGAGCAAATTCTTTTGCTTCCTTAAGATACTCTCCGCCTTTATCTATATCTAATGTTAGTTTATTGTCAAAAATAATCCTGACATGGCGCCTGTATTCCTCTTCAACTTTCATTTCTTTGCTTGCCTTCATCTTCCTAAGCAATTCATAAGTCTTGATATGCTTGTCAAACAAATCGCCATGCTTCTTTCGTATTGAATCAAACATCTCTTTATCAGAAGAGAATTTTTCTCCTTTGACAAGCTCCTCAAATCCATTCTTGAAAGTCTCCACAAGCAAGTCAAGAAGTATGAGCAAAACATCTTTTGTCCGAGTCTGCTTCAAGCTAACATTAAGGCAGTTTTCAGCCCTGCAAAGACAGGCCTGCATAGGCATCTTGAAATCAGAACAAATGTCAGGCATATTTTTCATTAAGAAAAGCAAGTATAAAAGCTTTGCCACAAGCATTCAGATTATAGATAGCCCGCAATAGAAATCTTTATTAACAAGTAGTTTGGCTTTTGAATTAAAAAGAGTGGGAGAGTGAAGCCATGAGAACTATTTGCATAATGAACCATAAAGGCGGAGTAGGCAAGACCACAACTGCAATAAATCTTGCAGCTGGATTGTCAAGGAAAAGCAAAAGAGTAATACTCGTAGACCTTGACCCTCAGGGAAATGTTGATACTTCTCTAAGAATCAGAGCAGAAAACAACATATACGATGCAATGACAGGAAAGATAATGCTAAACAGCTGCATATCAAATGTAGCCACTAATTTTGACGTTATATCATCAACAGAGAGCTTGACAAAAGCAGAGTATTACTTATACAGGCAGGAAGAAAACAAGCTCTTGCTGAAAAAAATCCTCGGAACAATACAAGGATATGACTACATGATAGTTGACTGCCCACCATCATTAGGCATACTCAACCAAAATGCGCTTGCAGCATGCAAAGAAGTATTTGTCCCAACATCAACAGATTTCCTCGGTATAGACGCCTTGAGAAAAATGAAAGAAATAGTTAGAGACATAAATGATGCATACAAAGCCAACTGCAAGATAACAAAAGTAATCCCAACAATGTACGACACAAGAAACAAAATATGCAAGCAAACACTAGTAGAAATAAAAAATGAGTTCGAAAACCTTGTAAGCACCCCAATAAGAATAAACTCAAAAGTCAAAGAAGCACCAAAGCACGGAAAATCAATATTCAGCTATGCAAAATCAAGCCCAGGAGCACAAGACTACGGAAAACTTGTAGATGAAGTGCTGGCGATGGAACAACAACCTGAGTAAATTTTCTTTTTTACTAAAATAGTGAATCCCTTCGGGACAGTGAGGCCCGCCACAAAGTGGCTCGCGGTTGTATATTCTGATTAACAGTTACAATATGGAAATGTCTCTGTGCGGAGCACCCCGCCAAGGATTTAATAAAGCAAAAACCCATTTAATAGTAAATCTTTTAAACCCTCTTCTTATTCCAATCATTAATGGGCTCGTGGTCTAGTGGCTATGACATCTCGTTGACGAGCAGGCACTCACACGAGGAACGAGTGTGGCCCGATGCCTCGCTCAAAATCGAGAAGGTCGCCGGTTCAAATCCGGCCGGGCCCATATATATTTTAGAGTAAGATTTAAATATGGCTTATTCCTGTATTCTCAAAAAGAGGGTTGAGATGGCAAAGAAGATAATAGTTCACAAAAACGATCATTTTATCAAGTATTTCTTCATAGGAATTCTGGTTCTTGTCCTATTTGTTAGTTTTCTCATTGTAAAGCCTTTTATAAATGTCATTCTCGCAAGTGCAGCAATAGCATACATTTTTTACCCAGCATACAATTTCATTAATAAAAGAATACATAACAAGTCAATATGCGCACTTCTGGTTTCATTCTTCATAATCATATTAATCGCAGTGCCATTTGCACTGCTGCTTCCCGCCTCTGCAACAGAAGCACAATACGCTTACATACGCGTAAAGCAGAAGATACTTGCAGGAGAAATCCTGGATGTAGACTGCAGCGGAAAAGAAAGCACCTTGCTCTGCAGGACATCATACTGGGTGCAACTACAAGTCAAAGACCCTGAAGTCAAGTTTTACCTCCAGGACACACTTGAAAAAATTACCAGCTATGCAATACAAAAAACATCATCACTACTGCTCGCCCTGCCAAAAATAATACTAGAATTCATAGTCACATTCTTTATACTCTTCTACCTCTTCAAGGACGGGTCTGCATTCGTGGTATACCTTAAAAGACTTATTCCGATGAAAGAAGTGCACAGGAACCATGTTGCATTAAGAATAAACGAGACAGCACACGCAGTCATATACGGCTCTCTAGTAATCGCGCTTATCCAAGGCATCCTCGCAACAATAGGATACTGGATTTTCGGAATAGAATCATTTATCTTCTGGGGAATAGCAACAGCAGTATTTGCTCTTGTCCCAATAATTGGAACAACAACAATATGGCTTCCGGCAAGCATCTTCCTAATCGCAAAAGGCTCAACAGAAGCAAACCCAACAATGATTTACTCCGGAATAGGATTACTGATTTACGGAGCACTAATCATCTCAACCGCAGACAACATCCTAAAACCAAAACTAATAGGAGACAGGGCAGGACTGCACCCAGTTCTTGTCCTTCTCGGAGTTCTAGGAGGCCTGGCCTTATTCGGCTTTGCAGGATTCCTAATAGGTCCTCTAATTCTGGCAATATTGAAATCAATGCTTGACATATTTGAAAAAGAAGGACTATTCAATGACCACAAGCCATTCTGCGTAAAATGAAATTCTCAGTAAAAGATATGGATATTGCAACAGGAGGAGTCAAGATCGCACTACTCAATGAAAAAGATGCAAAACACCTAGACCTTCATCACAACGATAGAATTATTGTAAAAAAAGGCAAAAAACAAACCACTGCTGTTCTTGACATTGCAGAAAGCTCAAAAGCAGTGCCAAAAGGAAAAATAGGCCTGTTCGAAGAAGTGCTTGACGCTTTAAACGCAGTGCAGGGAGATACTGTAGAAATATCAACTGCAAAAAAGCCACTCTCTGTAAGCTACATAAAGAAAAAACTTGACGGCACGCCACTAAATTATGAAGAAACATACTCCATAATAAAAGACATAGTTGAAGACAACCTCACAAGCATAGAACTAACAGCATACATAGATGCAAACTACATACACGGAATGACCATTAAAGAAATAATAGACTCAACAAAAGCAATGGTAGAAACAGGCTCAAAAATCCAGATTAATAAAAAAACAATTGTTGATGTCCACG
>JAWABT010000044.1:0-6481 GCA_038884515.1 Candidatus Woesearchaeota archaeon
ATTACCACAAGTGCATAAATCACAAGTCTTGCTGTCCTTGAAACATTTTTCTTCTGTATGCGCTTGGTAATCAAGTAAACAAGTGACAATACCAGTGAAAGATAAACAAGCAGTGGAATCAGCACAGGAGAGAGGCTGCAGAGTAGTGCAGAGAATATATTTGCGCAATCAGCAGGACAATTAACAGCATCCTCACCCTCTCCGCAGACGCCGTTCCCGCAGTTGCAGTTAATCGGTGCTGGTGTCTGGAGTTCTGTTATCGGCCTGCCGATTATAACGTACCTGTCAATTGGCTGGCAATTATCAATCCAGACGCGCGCATACTGGTCATAACCATAGTAAGGATAATTCGGGTCTGCCTGCGCTTTTTCCAAAGAAAGTATTCTTCCTATGACTCTTCTTGCACTAACGTGGTCAATGAGTTCTGTGTGGCTCAAATCTATCAGGAAGAAGTCATCACACATGTTAGTGATAGGAACTCCGCCAACAGTCTGCGCACTCTTAACAGTAATTATCCCATCATTAGGCTCAACAATCTCAAGCAGTTCCTCTGTTGTGATTGTGAAAAACCCAAGATTAAATTCATAAGGTTTTTTACCTGCAAGCACATAATACTTTATGCCAGGCACCCTCTGCACCTCAAGCCCATCAATCAAGACCTTAGTAATATCTGCATTCACATTAAATAAGCTTGCAGGAACAGCCATGTTTGTCAGGTAATTAGCAAGCCGCTCATAAACATCTGCTGCAGGACTGCCTTCATTAGGAGTGCCGACAAGAATAACTTTTCTGATTTTATCAATAACAGGATAATTAGCTTTATTTTGGTACATATACAACAAAGCCTGCTGAGCAATCAAGCCGCCGAGCGAATGAGTCACTATATCGACAGTATCATACTCAGCATCATGCTCCTGCAAGTGATTTGCAAACTCTATTGCAAGCGCATCAATAGTCAGGGACGATGGATATGCTAAAGACCAGATCTGATAAGGCTGTTTTGTCAGGGCCATATCATCTATTAAGAACTGCCATGTCGCAGGAGTTGAAGTCAAACCATGCACAAGAACGATTGCGTCTCTTACTTTTGGATCGAACACTTTCTCAAACTTGCTTTTTGTGCAAGCCTTACAGTAAATGCCCATAACCGCGAACAGTGCCTTGCCATTAAACAAGTAAGAGGTGAAGTCATCAATTTTTGCCGAGATTGTCTTGCTTTCAGGATCAACAGTGCTATTTAAGGGGAACCACTCTTCCTCGCCCAGCTCACCTACACGCACATAGATGGCGTAACCGTTTGACTCAAAACCTTCAATTTCCTTGTAAGGTATCTTGATAACAGCCCCAACCGCCTGCGCCACGTTAGCTTCTATTATTATCGGAGAACCGACAATCCCTAAGCTCGGATTTAGCGGCTGCGCAACATAACTTTCAGGAGTTGCCATCTTTAAATTAAATTCAGGAATTTCTCCTGTGAACTCAATCGAATAGCCTTCACTTGAGGCAACATTGTCTTCTGGTGAAATCCTCTGCTTATATTCAACAGAAACTTTAAGCTCTAGCGGGTCAAGAGGTTCTCTTTCGGTTGTGAAGTTATTAAGCACCCTTGAACTTGTAGTCATTCCATCACAAATAATCTCTTCTCTAGAGATTTCTGAGCGTATCTCTTCCATGCACATTGTTCCAGCACATTTCAAAACCTTGACATCCTTGAAATTATCCGGCAGGTCAAAGGTCATCTCAAAGTCATCCCCGCCACAATCAAGGCCAAAAGGCCCTTTGATTATCTCGTATCCTGGCGGGACAGTGAAATTAAGATCAAAGAATGTTGGGTTGATATGGTCTGTGTAAACACTCTTTGTCACTTCTCCACAAATGGTCTCATCATCATTAGGGAAATCATAAGGTGGCGGAACAGGTGCAGGTTTTTCAAATATTTCTCCTGGACCGCGACCTGGCGTTACCAGAAGCATCTCCCATGTCTTGCTAACATCCTCACTTGTTTCGTCATGCAATGCAATTCCATTATCTCCTGTGCCATGAGCACCTGCATTTGTTGCAGGCTCGCGCTCAGGCGTGACCATCGGCTCAACAAAATTAACGCCATAATCTGTTTCTTCTACAGGAGCAGATACAGGCACTGTTTCTGGTTGTACAGCGCTTGTGAGATCTACATCTGTTATCTGCGCACCAGTTATTTCCACTCCAGCTGCTATCGTCATCTCGCTAAGCCCACCACCTCCTGGGCGTGCTGTAAGCGCAGATAAGCCGCCTGTTGCTGCTGCAGTTTGTTCATCAATATACTTGGACATCATCTCATCAGTCCAGGCCTCGCCTTCTTTCTGCACCACTTTTCCAGTTAAATCTTTTTTAAACTCCTTGCCTTCTTCAAAGTCAACTCTCTGGAAGCTTAGGATTGGGTCTTCCTTTGCCCTGCCGAAATTGCTAACTGCGTTTCTTGTTCTTCTACATGCATCAAGCAGCTCTTGTAGGTTTTCTGGAATCTGCGGTTTTGCTTCTTCAGGCGGTGCTTCCTCTGCTGGAACTTTTGGAGGATACGTCTCGATCAAAGCAAGGAATTTCACAATCTCTGTCGGAGCATACCCGTACTCGTATAGTTTCTTTTCAATCTTCTCAATATGCGCTTTTGGATCAACAAAACCCTTGATATCAGTTTTGCTAAACGAAGAACCAGTGCCTCTCAGCACGCTATCAAAGGTTGCAACATCCATTCTCTGAGGCTTGTTTAATGCAGCAATTTGAGGTATTGCCCCAAATTTCTCAATATTGAGAAGCCCTGATTTTGGTGTGGAGATAACTGAGCGTATAATGTATTCTCCCTTGTCAGGATATCTCCAGATGATTGCTTTCTCAAGTTCAAAGAATTTCCTATTAACACCAAGATTAGTATGTTCTGCTGTAAAATTAATTTCCTTCAACATAGCAGATTTCTTGATGAAATCAATTTCCCTCTCAACACGGAACAACAACACATCGTCCTTGGTCATGTTATAGCTGAAAACAAGGCTTTCATTATTTCCTTTAAGTTCTGTCTTAAGATCTAGAATTCTATATTCTTCTGCAAATACATTCTCAAGGAATCTCTCTGTAAGTCTGGCGTATATTATTCCGGTGCTCTGCTTGTAAACATCAGGATTATCAACATCCACCCCTTGCTCTTTCAGCTCGGCAAGTATACCATCTAAAGCAGCATTTATATCATACTTGCTTATTTTGTCAACAAGGGTTTCTTTAGGCTTTTCTTTTTCTTTCGCATAATATCCTGCCATCTTCATAAGCTCGTCACAGTACGAATCAAAGTATTCGTCCTCAGCAGCCCGCTTTATTTCATCTTCAGCGGCACTCTCGCCTACCTTTTCAAGAACAACCTCAGGAATAGCCGGCACTTGTGCTGAAGCGATAAGAGCAGAGACATCTGCGACAACAGTTGCGGTCATGCTTGCTTTGGCAATACCTGCAGACAAAACCCCTGCCGGAGCTTGCACAGCAGCTGCATTTAAAGCAGTCTGTTCTGCAATCAAAGTATCTGCGATAGCACCACCAGTAATTACATCAGTACGCCCAGCAATACTAGATGCTGGCGTGTACTTGGTAACAGGCTGATCAACTAATCGCTGAACTTCAGTAGCATATGGCTGGACATCAGTAGAAGCAAGCGCGACAGTCGGTTTTTTGAGCTCAACACCAGGAGGCTCTAATCCTCGCACACTTCCCCATTTCCTACCAGGTGATATTATTGTCTTTGCAAGCTCTGTTAAACCCTCAGCAATACCTAGAGATGGGGCGATATCCTCAACAAAATCATCTGGCCTATCCTTGAGATCAGATGACACAGCCAAGGTCTTTTGGGATTTGAATGACTTAATACCACTATAAGGAATCTCCCCTGTATCTGAATAGAAGTAATCAAGAACTTCAAGCTCACAGCCAGCCTCTCCTTCTGCCTTGCCCTCTACTGTTGCGCCATAATATTCCTCTTGCTGCTTCTTGCGCTCTTCAGGAGTAACGCAACCACAATTTTGGATATCAGGAACTTTTCCTTTCTCACATGTAAGCTTTATCTTGCATTTTGCAAGAGGTTCTTTTTTGATTGATACAGGAACAGAACACTTGCATGTAAAAGTATCTGGCTTCTGGCCAGCTGGGCAAGGAGGACACTCTTTTGCAGGAAGATTCGCTTCAACAGATTGCACACAAGCACAGGTCCTGAAATTCCAAGTCTGCCCTTCTGGGCAAGGCAGTGCATAATCGCAACCAACAGGCTCTGTGCCAGGAGCAGATACTGCACCTGTTGGAGTATCAACAATCTTCGGTGAAAGTTTCAAAGGATACATAACACATCTGCAGCCTTCAGCAGCTGACTGCAGGCTTGCAGTATAGCCCTCATTTGAAACGCAAGCAGGACCTACAACTTTTTTGCATTCAGCAAGGTCTTTAATGTCTGGCCTGAAAGCAGTAACAATCGAGTCCGGAGGCAAGCCAGGCAGCTTAGAGGGCTGCTGCGGTGCAGAAGGCAATTCTTCTTGTACAGGCTTAACCTGTGATGCAACTGTTCTCGGCTCTGAAGAAGCCGCGGCTGTAATTGGTTTAGCTAAAATACTCTCTTCTTCTGCCTCAACAGGACATCCTGACTTGTATAAAGTAACTTCAACCATAGTTGTTAAACCAGCTGTATTGAAATAAGTCCTATCAGCCATGTTATCAAAGGAATCAACAAGAGTCCCTGTGGCAATCGGTGGTCCGAGGCATTCGCCTGTTTCTGGATCACGGCCCTCGAAGCAGACCCAATCTTTAACACCAGATTCAGAAGCAACAGGTTGAGTAACTGCAGGCGCACAAGTACATGTTGCGAAATCCCAAGTCTGCCCTTCTGGACAAGGCAGTGCATAATCACACCCAACAGGCTCTGTGCCAGGAGCAAATGCTGCACTCGTAACCTGAGAAAAAGGTGCTGTCTTATCAATGGCAGCTGTTTTCATACTGGCAGTTTTTTCTGGATATTTAACACACATGCAATAAGGATTAATAGTTAAAGCGTTTGGTGCCACACAATTCACGCCTATTGATTCTTTGCATTCAGCAATATTTTTTATTTGTGGCATAGCTGCAACAATTGTTGTTCCTTCTGGAAGACCCAGCACTCCTGCAGCAACCCTGGCTTTAGGTGGCTTAAGCTGGTCTGGATAAATGCATTCGCAAGTGAACGGATTGATTTTCTGACCTGCTTTGCAGGATATTTTTCCAACAGGACAGACATAATCCATAACGCCGCATGCACAGCCAGGAGGAATTCTCATCTGCCCTTTAGGACAGGGCACTGGGTTTCTGCACATAACTGCACTAACCTGATTTGCAGGCATCAGGATTTCTTCGCCTATTGGCTTCTTTTCTTCAAGGAATTCTGTTTCTTGTGCCACGCTTTTTGCCCTGAAATCAAACACAAGAGACTCTCCAGGATAAATTATGTATGCCCCTGACTTAACTGATTCAGGAACCTCACTTAAAACAACAGGACCCATGCATTTACCTGTCAAAGGATCTTTGCCTTCAAAGCATTGCTGCTTGTTTTCAACAAATGCCGCAGTTCTTGCAATGCTTGCTGGAAATTCTTTCACAGCAGTTGCACGCAAACTTGGTGCATTCTCTGCAATAGTTTTCATTGCAGTATCAAGCCTGGCATTCATTGCTTCCTGCCCAAGAACATCTGTGATTGCTGCACCAAAAATCATTAGCGGATTTCTTGAAGATACAGGCAATGCAGGTGATGCAGGAAGCGAAGATGTCGACTGAGGCACAGGAATTGGCACAACTGTCGGCGCAACAGGACCGGCTGCTGCTGGTGTGGGTGTTGGTATTGGAACTTCTATAGGAGTAGGTGATGGAGGCGGAGCATAATATTCTCTAGTGCCTGTTATTTCCCCTTCAAAGTAATCATCATGTGCAATCACTTTTATTCTATGGCCTGCAAGATCATAAGGCTCTTCACCAACATTTGTCAATTCAACATAAGAAACACGCTCGCCATAATCAATAGTAACTTCAGTGATTATTACCGGCTTTCTTTTATTAAGATTTATTGGAATGAAATCCTGGCTTGATGGTGGAGTATCTCCTTTCATATACATTGGCTTGCTTGTTTCACCATATCTTACGTAATCAACATACTTGAACTTCTCGCCTTTTGGTGGCTGTTTCGCGATAAGCGCAATTGTGCCCCTGAACTTTTCGATGCTGAAGCCAGGTAAGACATAGTTAGGCTCAAAACCAAAATTCTCTTTAAACAAATCAGAGAATGCAATGACTTGATATTCCTTATCCTTAATCACTGCACCTTCAGGGAACTTTGCTTTGATTCTTCCTGTTCCATCCTGTAGCTCATAATCAGTTAAATCAACATCTTTGCCAGTGGGGTTATATATCTCTATAAATCCATCTGTTGGTATTATTCCCATCCTGTCTT
>JAWABT010000045.1:0-3308 GCA_038884515.1 Candidatus Woesearchaeota archaeon
TAAGGGCTATAAAGTAAAATATGTCTCAAATATAACAGATGTTGATGACAAGACAATAAGGAATTCGCAGAAAGAAAAAATTCCACTCAGCAAATATACAGAAAAATATATCAAAGCTTATTTCGAGGATTTGGAAACTCTGAATATTCTAAAGGCAGATGTTTATCCGAGGGCAACAGAGCATATTAAAGAAATGGTTGAGATGATAAAGAAACTTCTTGAGAAAGGAATTGCATACAAAAGCAATGATGGCTGCATTTATTATTCTATTTCAAAATTTAAGGATTATGGAAAGCTTGCTCATCTTGACCCAGAACAGTTAAAAGCAGGTGCTTCTGGCAGGGTTCTTTCAGATGAATACGATAAGGCAAGTGTTCATGATTTTGCATTGTGGAAGGCGTGGACTCCTGATGATGGTGATGTTTTTTGGGAGACAGAGATAGGCAAAGGAAGGCCTGGCTGGCATATTGAGTGTTCTGCAATGAGCTCAAAATACCTGGGGGAGAGTTTTGACATTCATGGCGGGGGTGTTGACCTTATTTTTCCGCATCATCAGAATGAGATTGCCCAGTCAGAGGGCGCTTCTGGTAAGAAGTTTGTGAAATACTGGGTTCATAATGACTGGCTTCTTGTCGATGGCCAGAAGATGAGCAAATCACTTGGAAATTTTTATACTTTGCGTGATATTCTTGCAAAAGGATACCATCCGCTGGCAGCGAGATATTTTTTCCTGAGCACACATTATAGGCAGCAGTTTAATTTTACTTTTCAAGGGCTTGAGGCATCAAGAAATGCTTTGCAGAGAATCTGGGATTTTGTGAAAAAGCTTGATGAAGTAAAAGGCAAAGAAGATTGCAAAAAAACCGATGCGCTTGTTAAGAAATTAAAAAAGGGATTTGAGAAAGCTCTTGATGACGACCTTGATATTGCAAAAGCTCTTGCAGTTTTGTTTGAGCTTGTCAGGCAGGGAAATATCCTTCTGCCAAAACTGAGTGAAGAAAATGCAAAAAAGATTAAAAGGCTGCTGGTCGATTTTGACAAGGTTCTTGGTTTTATCTTTCCAAAAGAGGAAAAGCTTCCTGATGAGATAATGAAGTTGATTGAGGAAAGGGAGCATGCAAGGGCGATAAAGAATTGGGCGCGCTCAGATGAAATAAGGGAAGAATTAAAGAAGAAAGGCATTTTGATTGAAGACACTCCTCAAGGTGTGCGATGGAAAAAGGCATGAATGTTTTTCTTGAGAGGTATTCTCAGCTTGGCCAGAACATAATTCCGCCGATTGACATAAGGCATTCCCTCAGGGTTAATACTCTTAAGATTTCTCATCAGGAATTGCTAAGGAGATTGAAATCTCTTGGTGTTCTGCTTGAGAAAATTCCTTTCACAAGGCATGGATATTATTATAGGTCAAGGTTTTCTCTTGGTGCAATAACAGAGTTTTTTCTTGGATACTTTTACCTGCAGGAAGCAGCAGCCCAGCTTCCAGTAGAGCTTCTTGATCCCAAGCCAGAAGAAATAGTGCTTGATATGTGTGCTGCTCCTGGTGGAAAGACAACCCAGATTGCCCAATTAATGAAAAACAAGGGTGTGGTTATTGCTCTTGAAAAACAGAAGCACAGATTAACTTCCTTGAAAAGCAGCCTTGAAAGGACAGGAGTAAGTAATACAATAGCTTACAGGCTTGATGCGAACAAGGTAGGAACTCTTGGGGTTGAGTTTGACAAGGTTCTTCTTGATGCTCCTTGTTCTGGGAATTTTGTTACAGATAGAAACTGGTTTAATAAGAAAAGCATAGAAGGCATACAAAAAATGGTTGACTTACAGAAAACTCTTATCGAAAATGCTCTCTCTGTGTTGAAAAAAGGAGGTGTTCTTGTTTATTCTACCTGTTCTCTTGAGCCAGAGGAGAACGAGCTTAACATGGAGTGGATGCTTGATAATTTTAAAGTGATTATTGAAAAAACAAACTTAAAAGTAGGGGATGATGGTTTGACAAATGTTTTTGGTCAAAAATTAAATCCTTATATTTCTAATTGCAGGCGTTTCTGGCCTAACAAGACGAAAACAGAGGGTTTCTTTATTGCGAGGGTAAGAAAGCTATGATTGATTTTATCAAGAAATTCACGAACAAGGAAATAATTGATTTCGATTCAGTTATAAAATTGGGTGATGAGTTTTACCTTGTTTCTTCGGGTTTAAAAAAAATTCAGGATAAGATAAAATATTTTCCTTCTTTTATGGGCCTCTATCTTGGCAAGAGGGAAAAACCAAGCATCTTTTTGTTGCAGGAGCTATCAAAGATTGCAGAGAAAAAGGTTTGGGTAAATGAAAAAGGGGAGTGGCTTTTTATCTGCGGAAGGGATATCCTTAACCAGAGCATCACTAAAAAATCAGAATGCATAGTCAAAGATGATTTTGTTCTTGTGATGAATAAATATAATGAATGTATTGGCTATGGGGTGTTCATTGATGATAAAAAACCAAAAAAGGCAGCTGTTCAGAGAATGTTTGATATTGGTGATTTCTTAAGAAGGGAGAGAAAAGGAAAATAAAAAAGATTTATTAAATTTTATTTTGCTTTTTCATCATTGTCTTTTTATTTCTTTTCCTAAATTTCTGGTTTGTTGCATAATTGCATTGATGTCTATCTCTTTTGTATCTTTATTGTTTGTTTTTCTCTGGCTTACTCCTTCGTATAAGTTTACTGCAAGATCTATGCTTTCAGATGTTTCTTCTTTCTCTTTTTTCTCGATTAAAGCATCTCTTTTTTCCCCAGCTATCATTCTAAAACACTTGTTTGTTTCATCTGCTGAATCTAATGATATTATTTTTAATTGTTGCGATTCTCCGCGGGCGCGTATGTAAGTATAATTCCCTTTATCATCTGCTCTTACCTCTATTTTATAATTTCCGCCGCAGAATATCATTTTCCTGAGTTTTTGGAATTCTTCTTTATCATTTATTCCTTTTTCAAGATCAGATGCTGTACAGCCAAGTGCGCCGAATGCCTTGTTTGAGAAAACAAACCTGTCTCCTTCTTGTGTCTCTATTGTTCTTGTTTTTTCATCAATTTTAAGATACTTTTGTCCTTCACTCACGATTATCCTCCCCCAGCTTACTTAATTTTAAAGCATTACCCTTGTTTCTTTTCCATAACTTAATGATAAAATCCTGTGTGTTAGCTTAAGGTCTTGTTCTATGCATTTAAAGCTTTCGGGTATTACAGCCTCTTTGACATCTGCTCTGAGGCTTAAACCTTTGTCTTTTTTTGCCTTCCAGATGAGGCCATCAAGTTCCATCAGGTCTTC
>JAWABT010000046.1:0-5891 GCA_038884515.1 Candidatus Woesearchaeota archaeon
AGTATATACCAATCTTTTTATATTAATTAACTTTTTGTGGAATTCATGAAATGGATTATATTATTCTTGCTGGTCTTGTTTTTAATTAGTGGATGCAGCAGTCAAAATAAAGTTATTCTGTCTTTCACTGTTAAAGATGCAGGAACAATATATTCTGAAAAGATTTATGATATATTTACGGATGCGGGTTATGAATGCTCAGTATCTGCCAGAGTGTTAAGAAGCAATACAATGAATGAATCTTTTTTAGTTTACGATATTCAGTTGAACAAAGAACCTGATAAAGAATCTTTGGCAAGGGTCATTGATATTTTTGACATGGAAAACATTGTGAATATTGATATCATTCAAGAATAAATTTAAATTTTATTTCTATCCTATATAACTTACGTCTTTTCCAAACTTTCCTCTTAGCTTGGCAAGCGCTTTCTGCTGTGCAGCTGTTATTTCGTTTGCCCTGCTTCCAAGCTCTTGCTCAATATCTTTTATTTCAGTGTCGAGCGCGTTGATGTTGATTTTTAGGTTTAGTTTTTTATTGAGTATGCGTATTATTTCTTTTGCACCTTTCACCCCGAGATAGAGCGGGTGGCCATATGTTTCTGCAAGAAGTGATACTGCAGGTATTTTTTTTCTTCCTGCAAGGCCAAGGAGAACTCCTGACACGCCGATTATTGGCCCAACAACTCCGTAGAGTTCGCTGCTTATGTTTTCCATTCCCTGCTTGTATTTTTGAATTGTGTTTTTGTTATTTCCTGTGCAGAAGACTTTTGGCTTTTTCGGTATTAATTTCATAGCAACGCCGCCGAGAGTGACAATTTCCTGGCAGTTGAATTCTTTTGCAAGCTCAAGCACCTTGTCAGAGAACTCATAGCAGGCGACTTCGTCTATTGGCTGCACGTCGCCTGCAAGAAGCAGTAGGTCATTTTTTCTGTTTCTGAATTTTTTGTAGTATAATTCTATTGATGGGAGCTCAACAAGGTTCTGCTCGTTCACATAAACAGAGTGCGGCAGTGTGAAGGAGCTGAACTCAGCTATTTTTGTTGCTTTCAGCTCGTCTATTATGAAATCAACAGCGACTTTTCCTACATTTCCTATGCCAGGAAGTCCTTCCACAAGTATCGGATTCTTCAGTCGCGGTCTTTTTCCTTTGAAATCAATCTTCCACATTTTTTATTTTACTTCCTGTTTTTTTGCCTTTCTCCTGTAATCTGCATACTTGTCTTCGGGACTGTATTTTGCGGGTTTCATAGTCAATGCTTTTCCGCTGCAGCTACATTGCTCTTTCATTGTGTATTTTCTGCAGTTCTCGCACCGGAGTATATGCTTCATTTTTATTCTTTTTCTATTCTTGTGAATTCTGCTATTGCCTTGTGCTCTTTTGCGTACTTGAGCATCTCATCGACTGCCTGCTTAAGTGCTTTTTCAGCAGCTTTGTAATCATCTGATTTTATTGTTATGCTGTATGTGCCTGCTCCTTTGTATTTTATTACAGGAGAGCTTTTTGATTCCTGCGCTTTTTTCAACGCTGCCTTAACAACCTCAACACCATTTGGTGCGTAGCTTATCAGTTTGATATCTCCTCCGACTTCAATCTCATGGAGCCTTATTCTCTGTTTTATAACATCTGTCAGTTCCTTTGCGAGGTCCTTGTCAAGGATTTTTGCAAGGTCTACCTCTCCCCTGACAACCCCTTCAAAAGCGTCAAAAAGGCTTGGATATTTTTCAAGTATTTTTTCTGAAATCGTATTGCACAATGCTTCGACGTTTTCTTTTCTTTTGTTGGCAACAAACTCTATTATTTTTTCTGAGAGCTGTTCTTGTTTTATTGAGTCAAGTTTTTTTCTTTTCTGCATCTCATTGACTCTTCTTAATGATAGGTCAATGTGTCCTTTTTCTGGGTCTATTCTCAAGACCTGGCAAACAATTTTTTTGCCTTCAACAACATAGTCTCTGATGTTTCTTATTCTTCCTGGAGCTATCTCTGATATGTGAATCATGCCTGTTTTGCCGTATTCGTCAAGCTTCGCAAAGACAGAATTGTATTGTACTGCTGTCACTGTGCAGAGAACAAGTTCATCTTCTTGTGGCATTCCCTCTTTCTTTAAAAGCAATTTGTTTTTACCCCCCATCCTTTTGATTGAGGATTTATTCTAAAACTTCAAGCACCCTTGCTTTTACCCTGCTCTTTCCGCCTGTTGGTTCTGCAAGAGTTTTGCCGCAGACTAGGCAGTCAATCTTTATTGATGCCTTGCCGAACATGATCTGTTCGTTCTTGCATTTTGGGCACCGGACCTTGATGAATTTTGAGTTGGTTTCAAGTATCTTTTTCATTTAAATTCTACCCTCTTTGCTCTCCAGGCTTTGCCTGCTGTGAATGTTTTTTTGCACTCGCTGCAGGTGTATCTGAGGTCGATTTTTTTTGACTGCTTTTTTCCTGTCATCTTGAACTTGCTTAAGGGTGGCTTAGAATAACGACCCATGCTTCCCAGACCCATCTTTCCTCTTCGTTTTGCTCTTTTTTTGCTTCCATAACTCATTGGGTGCTTGCTTCCTGGTGTTTTCTTTTTTGCCTCAGCTATCTTGTGCACCGTGTGTTTTTTGCATTTCGGGCAAAACATTATTCTTGTTTTTGGAAGTTTCATTATAATTACCTCGACTAAAGTCGTTTAGAAGTTGCTTATTTAAAAAGGTTTATTTTCCGTTAGCCGTTTATAGTTTGCCGTTTACGTCATTACATTTCGGTAAAGTCAACGCCTACAGTTAACGCACTTCAACAGCGCTTCCTTTCTCTAGCAGAATATCAGCTATTTCTGAAGAAAGTTCAACGATCTGCTCTGGCTCAAACGGGCCGTATACGTCAAGCTCTGGCCCGACAAACTGCTCGACTTTTTGGGTAAACTTTATTTTCTTTTTGCTCTCTTGCTGTTGTGCTGTTTGCGGTTGGCATTGTAGATTGTTCAGTGTCTCTGCCGCATCTTTGATTTCTGATTTGGTTTCAGCCGCCTGTGCTTTTTCCTGCATGATTTTACAGAGCATTTCAGGTGTTTTTAGCTCAAGCATTGCTAGTAGTATTTCTTTTCTAAAGCTGTCAAGCAGCTTGACGAGTTCTTGATAAATCGGCTTTTCAAGCTCAAGAAGGTTTGTTGTGTCTATTATATTCGAGTGGGTCCTTGACTTATTAAGTGCCATATCAATTATCTTTTTTTCTCTTCGCTCATAGAGTTCTTTAAGTATTCTTTTTATATTATTCAGCTGTATCTGCATGTTTTCTCTTTCAGTTACTGAGAAGATGTCAAACTTTCCTGCTGCATCCTGCAGTATTTTGTTTTTTTCGCGCAAATAATTAATAAAGTCTATGAAAAATGATTCGTCAAGCTTTTGCAACTCATCATTGCTTTTTTCTCTGCGGAGTATTTCGTACAGAGTTTCGTAAGTTATTCTAACTTCTTTATCAGAATCTTCTGCCATCTCATTCCCCCAAATTGTATGTTGAAGAAGGAGTATATATAGTTTTCTAGGATAGAAAGAATAGTTTAATAATTTTGATTTTAGATTGTATAATCCTCACGTTAACCGTTTACCGTAAGCCGTTGACCGTTAACGGCAGACGGTAAACCGAAATTTTCAACAAAGTAATAAAAAAGTTATGCTGCTTTCCCTCTAAATATAACATTCTTTATGTTTTTTCTTGCTTCTCTCATGAATTCTTCTATGGCATCTCTGTTGAATGATTTCTGCTCTCTTAATTTCAGGTTCATTGCATTCTCTGGCAGGAAGTTCTGTATGACATATTTTTTTGCTTCTTTTATTTGCTCGGATATTTTTTGTATGTCTTCATAAGTGTGGAGTGTTGGCACGACTGTTGTTCTGAATTCATAATCTATTCCGCTTTTCATTATTATCTTCACGCTCTGCTTGACTGCATCAAGAAGTTTTCTGTCATTCACTCCGCATGCGGTAGAGTATTTTTCAAAAGGTGCTTTTATGTCCATTGCGACAAAGTCAATCAGTTTTTCATCAATCAATTGCTTCAGCATTTCTGGGTTTGTTCCGTTGCTGTCAAGCTTTACTTTGAGTCCGAGTTCTTTTATTTCCTTGCAGAGTTGTGGAAGCTCTTTTGTTAGTGTTGGTTCTCCTCCTGTTATGCAGACTCCGTCCAGAAAGTCTTTGTTTTCAGCGAGGTATTCTTTTATTGATTCCCATGAGAATTCCTGGAGTTTTTCTGGGGTGACTGCCATTTCGTAATTATAGCAGAATGGGCATCTGAACGTGCAGCCCGGAAGGAAGATTACGCTGACTATTCTTCCGTCCCAGTCCATGAAGCTGGTTTTTAAGAAGCCAACTATTTTCATTTCACGCCTAAGCTTTCTTTAGAACTTCTTCTTTTGATGGTGTTTCTCCTCTCCAGCTGGCAAGCTCTTCGTCTGTTTCGTCGTCTGTCACTATTATTGATGGTGTTGCTCTCACTGAATAGTATGTTGCTTCTGCAAGCCCTTCTCTTGTGTCAACATCCCACTCTTCTACTTTGTAGCCTTCTGCTATCAGGTCGTTTGCCAGTTTTTTTGCGTGCGGGCATCTTGGGCAGTCGTGTTTTGTGAATATTTTTATGCTCATTTTTCAAGGCCTCCTTTTATTTTGCAAAATATCCCCTGTTTCTGAACCTGTCTCTCAGCTCAGCGAGTTTTCCTTTGTTCCAGCTGCTTGTTTTTGAGAAGAATCCTGTGACTCTTGTTATTCCTTCTACTTTGTCTGAGCCGCAGTGCGTGCATTTCTCTTGTATTCCTCTTGCAACTTTTCCGCAGCTGATGCAGCTTGTGAATTCTGGGCTGAATGCTATTTGGTCGTTTGATGTGTTTTTGAATGTTTTTATTACAAAGCTGCTCATTGCTTCTGAGTCAGGTCTTGCCTCTCCGAGCCAGACGTGTGTCAATGCTCCTGCTTCTATTAGCGGGTGGAACAGGCCTTCTGATTTTACCCTTTGGATTGGGTCGACTGCTGTGGAGATGTTCAGGTATGTTGAATTTGTATAATACACTTCGTTCTTTCCAACATTTCCTTTCATGACCTGGCTTGCCTGTATTGGGAATGCCTTTAGGTCTAGTTTTGCGAACCTGTAGCTTGTTGATTCTGCTGGTGTCTGTTCAAGAACAAAATGCATGTTGTATAATTTGCTGAGCCTTTCTGCTTCTTTGTTCATGTGTGCTATGACTCTTAGGCCAAATTTTAGTGCTTTTATTGATTCGTGCATTTGTTCTCCTGTGTGGTACTGCACCAGCTCGTTCAGGCCGAGCATTCCTATGAGGAAGCTTGCTCTTTTCATTCTTAGGTATGGTTCTCCGTCAAGGTCCATTGCGAGCAGGTTTTGCGGTCCTCTGTTGCCTAGGCTCATGAGTTTTTCTATGAATGCTTTTTTTTGCAGGTGTGCTTTTGCTGCTATCTCCAGTATTTTAGTCAGTTCTTCAAATAGTTTTGTTTCATTATGGTCTGCGTAGTATGCTACTCTTGGAAGGTTTATAGTGACATTCTGCAATGCGCAAAATCTCATTTTCCATGGTGTTTGTGCATCGTCAAAGTCAGATTGTTCGAGCTTGAAGCTGAGCCTGCAGCACTCGCTTATTTTTGCTGTCTCTCCCCTGTCAAATACGTAGTATGGGTTTCCTTTTTCTGCTGAAACGTCTCCAAGCAGGTGTAGGAATTCTTCGTGGCCTTCTGTTTTGAAGAATTTTTCAGTCATGTGTACGTCTGGTTTTGGGAAGAAGAATGGTCTTCCTGTGCTGTCTCCTCTGAGGTATTCCTGCATTAGTGCTGTTGCAAACCTTTGCGCTTCTGGCAGGTAGTCTGCGTATGTGTTTCCGTTTGTTTTTCCTCCTGGTCCTATTGCTTTTATGTCT
>JAWABT010000047.1:0-5716 GCA_038884515.1 Candidatus Woesearchaeota archaeon
TCTTGTTGACACCCCAGGCATCGCGACCAGAATTGATTATGAAGATTTTCTGAAGGCGGGGATGAGTGAGAAAAAGGCAAAGAAGAGGGCAAAGGAAGCAACGAAAGGAGTTATAGATGCAATAAAATGGCTTGATGAGATGGATACTGTTCTTGTTGTTCTTGATTCTACAAAAGACCCATACTCACAGGTCAATATCACAATCATTGGCAATCTTGCTGCAAGGGATATTCCAGTGCTTATTGTTGCTAACAAGTCTGACCTTAAAAAGTCAAATGTCAAGAAGATACAGGCCGCATTCCCTCAGTATCCTGTGGTGTCTGTCTCTGCAAAATATGGCAAGAATATTAATGATTTATATGATCAGATAGTAAAAATTATTGGGTGAAAAAAAAGATGGTGACATTACAATTCATTCCATACACGGAAATCGAAGAGTTGACCTCTGTTGGTAGGATAAGGAAGCTTCTGAATATTGCAAAACAAAACAAGATTGTTCTACTCCAGGGCAGATTAAAGAAGGATGAGGAAACAGAGCTCATAAAAGCAACAATGGAAGAGATAAATAAGGAGTTTAAGGGAATAGAACTTGCGGTGATAAATCCACAAGAGGCAGAAATCACAGGATTCCAGAAATTTAAGAATGATTTTGCGAGCTTGCTCCTCGGAGACCGTTCTGGGCTTACCATCGTTGGACCAGCAAGTGTTGTTAAGGCAATAAAGAAGGATCCTAACAAGATAGAGCTGCTTACAAGAGAATCAAGAAAGAAAAGGAGGAAATAATGCCTCACCAATGTGTGCGATGCGACGCCCTTTATGATGATGGTGCTAGCGAGATTCTGAAGGGTTGCCCGTGCGGGGGTAAGCTGTTCTTTTTCATAAGAAAGGAGCGTATTGAAGAGCAGAAAAACGAAGAAGAGAAGCTTATACTTACTCCTGAGCAGAAGACAAAGATAGAGCAGGACGTCTATGAGATGACCAGCATAGAAGATAGGGAAAAGCCAGTTGTTCTTGATCTCGAGTCAATCCGTGTCCTTAAGCCAGGCAAATTTGAACTTGATCTTGTGCGCCTTTTTAATGGCGAGCCGCTTATCTTCAAGCTTGCTTCTGGAAAATATATCATTGATGTTGCAGAAACCTTTAGGCAGTTCAGGAAAAAGAAGTGATGTTGCTAATGACGATACTGAAAGAAAGATTTATATATAAGAAGGGAATATATTAAAAATTAATAATCAAAATCAAAAAATCAGAGGTGATTTTATGGTTGAACAAAAAAGCATGGCTTTGGTCATTCTTGGAGTAGTTGCAATACTTGCTATTGTGGGACTTGTACTTCTATTTACAAGAAGTGGCACAACAGGAAAAATAGTAACAATGGCTGGTTGTGATTCGCCGTCAACACCTGTTCTTGCAGAGCCAGGTCTTAACCCGACTTTCCTGCAATACTGGGAAGAGGCAGGTTATACTTGCGTTCCTGCACCAGGGCATGATGCATTCCTCACAACAGGAGGATTTGCAAGGCAGAATGATCCAGGATTTGTAACTTGGTGTTGCACACCGCCAAGCGGAGTTCCAGTAGACCAGCGCTACAATGTTGGGCAAGCTCCAATAATTCCTTTAGGTAACTACCAAGGATATCCTGGCTATAGGGGCGGTTGGTAAAAGAAATTTTTTATTCTTTTTCTTTTAAATTAATTTTTTTAATACAATGACAAAATATCTTATTGCATTATTGGTTGTTGCTGTTTTTGCAGTGGCAGGGCTTACTTTCTATATGCAATCTGAAAATACAGCAAATCTGGTCCTTGCGCCCAGATGTTTTAATTATGCAAATGATTTTGCAAGAGTCGCAGAAAATACTTTGCTTAGAGTTTATAATGAGAAAGGTTATAGCACCCAGGAAGCAATCCTGTATGATTATTGCATTGGTGCAGAGGCTCCGGGAATAGCAACTTATTTCATTCAGAATGCTCCGTTAAAGAATTATCATCGCTTTGAGTGGTATACTGGGGATGTCTATGGTTATCTGGGCGGGCCAGAGCCTGTCCTCGGGAACATACAGTATTATATATGCCAGGATGGTCGCGCTAAGGTAATAATTTCTGGAATTCAGGTCTGTAGCACAATGTAAGTTTCTTTAATCTGAGATGTCTTTGTCTATTGTTATTCTTGCTATGTTGCTTATAATGGTTGATATTGCTTTTAGGTTCTCTACAAGTTCCACAAGTTCTGCAGGAGAATTTTTCATTATAAGTCCAGAGCATTCCTTGACTAGTTCTGCTCTCTGCCTTGCTGTCTTGTCTGCGAGCTCTTTATTAGAGCTATGGTATGCTTTCATTGCTTCTGTATAGCTCTGGCTAATTTTGTGTATGACCTTTGCTACGTTTGTGAGGCTTTTTTGGTCTATTTCTTTTATGAGCTCGCATATTCTTTTCACGTCATCTGCAAGGTTCTCAAGATTTATTGCCAGATACCAAATTGGAAGTATATCTTCTTTTTTTATACAGATGCTCTCTGCGGTTGCATTGTTTTTTGTTGCGCTTTTCAGCAGTCTTGTGAGCAAGAAGTAAAGTTTGTTGATGTCAAAATCCCTGAAAATTATGCTTTCATGAACCTCTTTTCCGTTTATAACAGCAATTGTATCTTCAAGCATGGTTCTTGCAATCATATCCATTCTCTTAATTGTTTTATCAACAGAGATTTCTTTTAGGTTCAGCAGGTCTTTTGCAACAATCCTCTTAGAAGTTTGCTCTGTTATCTCAAGGGCAACAAAATCATGAAGTAATTTTCTTATCTCTTTTGTCTTCTCTGCAATGCTTTCACCAAGCAGGTTTATTGTGCTGTAATTGTTCAGGTATGCTGCTGTTATTTCCCTCTGGACAGTATCAAGTTCTTTCTTATCTATTTCTATTGTTATTTCCTTTTGTTCAATTGTCTGTTCTTGCATGTCAGGCCTTATGGCTATTTCCTTGTCAGAGATTTCTTTCAGATAAACAATATCCCCTTTTTTTAGATTGTTTTTTTCAAGCCAGTTCTTTGGCAAAGAAACAGTATGGCTTGCTTGTCCTGCCTTTACTAGTCTTCGTATGTGCACAAAATTCACCCTTTTTGTATGTATACAATCGTACTTGTACTATTATAAGTACGTTAAGTATATATAAATCTTTTGTCATAATACTGTTTAATGAGAAATAACAAATAGGACAGGTTGCTGTGATGCGGGCGCAATTCACAAGCACCTGAGAAGGCCAAGGCTGAGCGCCACTGCTAAATGCCTTGTCCATTCCTTACAATCGTATGTGATCAAAAATCATCATATGTGAGAAACAGTGGAAACTTGCAGAGTCGTAAGTTTGGCGTATAATTGGCAAAGAAAACACACAAATCTCACGAGCTCACAGGGAGTGAGTCTGAAATGGCTATCCTCGCTCCCTTCACTAATTTCAACGATATGACACTCACTCAACCCCCCTCAAAACAAAAATGGCGCGTAAAACACGCGAGTTCTTTTTCACGCGCCACTTTTTTTTTATCTTCAGTACCATTATTGGTGATTAATAGGCCTGCCTTTGTTGAAATATTGATAAATGGAATACGAAAATGAAGGTAACAAAGCAGGTGCTTGAAAATAGGTTTAAGAAATTCTTTAGTTCGATTACAAAAAAAGACCGTGTTGCAGTAATTCATCATACAGATCCAGATGGCGTTTGTTCAGGTGTAATTGCAGCAAAACTTGTTGAGAGATTGCGTGGCAAAAAAATTGACCTGCGGCTGAACCAGAAGGGAAATGTTCATTTCATAACAAAACAGACATACAAGAAGCTAAAAGCCGGCAAAATAAACAAGGTAATTATCACAGATTTAACTGTTGATGAGACTCCTGCATATTTCAAAAAAATTGAGAAGTTTGCTGATACTCTTGTGCTTGACCATCATGCAATATATAGAAATTTCAATTCAAAAAAAACAATCATGATTAAGCCTCAGATGTTCTGCAAGATCCCGCCGAATACATACACGGCCTCAAAACTAACATATGACTTTGGCTGTTCTATTGCAGACATTACAGACCTTGATTGGATTGCCGCAGTTGGTCTTATCGGTGATATAGCCGCCAGATCCTGGAAGGCTTGGCTAACTAATGTATTTAAAAAATATAAAATTAAAACCAACAAAGACCTTTTTAAGACAGGACTCGGAGAAGTTGCAATCCTGATTAGCTCTGCAGAATCTTATGATGTGAAGAATGTAAAACTCAGTTTTGATATACTCTATAATTCAGAATCATACAAGAATGTCCTGAAATCAAAACTGAATAGGTTCAGGAAAATAATTGATGATGAAATTACTTATTATCTGCATAATATTAAAAAGCAGGCAATCTTTGAGGGTGATTTCATCTATTATGAAATACAGCCGAGATACCACACAAAATCCCCGCTTAGCACAATTCTAGGGCTTAAATACCCGCACAAGTCAATTATTGTTGTTGATACTAGGCAGAACCCCATATCTATCAGTGCAAGGCGAAACGATGCCAAGCTTAAGATTAATCATTTGTTAAAGGATGCTGCGCAAGGCATAAAAGGTGTTTCAGGTGGAGGTCATGCAGTCTCTGCTGGAGCACTGATTCCAAAAAAATCTTTTTGCAAATTCAAAATCAATCTTTTCAGATTATTAAGAAAGGAGGTGAAACAATGAAATCAAATGGACAAGCCACTGCACTAATGATTTTTATCATAGTTGCAGTCATTGCACTTGTTGGATTGCTACTAACACTCGGTGCTGTGAAAACAGGCAAATTGACTTGGCAAGAAAAGCCAACCGCACCATCCTGCCCCCCTGGCTGGATAAGTGCGTGGGCACATTCAACTAATCATACAGATATGTTGAACTCAGGCTTTCAATGCACGCAATCAATAGTGCGCAACATGGTTTGTTGTGCGCACTGATTTTTTTATTGTGCAAAGGCATAGTTATTTAAAGTAGTTTTATCTATGTACTGGTATGGATAGTGGGAGAGAGCTTTTGCTTGAGTTCCTTGATTTGCTAAACTCAGCAATGCACATAGAGAAACTTATACAGCTTAGTTGTGACTTCTTTTATAATAAGTTCAGGCTCAGTAATTGCTCTATCTTGTATGGAGACATACGGCATGCCCAAAATGCACTCTCTCCAGAAGCTCTTGCTGTTTGCCATATTATTGAAAAGCAAGTCATGGAATCAAACACGTTCTTAATAATTAATCATCCAAAAAGTGATGTTCTTCTTCAGGATATCCAGAGCAGGGATAAAATAAATTGCTTTCTGCTTTCTTTTCCTATCGGCCACAAAGGCAAAGCAGAGGGTGCTTGTATTTTTTATTCAAATGAAAACCTGAGCAGCCAGGTTGAGTTGATATCAAATCTGCTTTCAAAGCTGTCTGTTGCAGTCTCTCGTGCCCAGTATTTTGAGGACGCAAAGCACTATGCGATAACTGATGTGTTAACTGGAAATGCAATAGTTAATTTCAATAAGTTTGAAAATTATGGTGCAATTGAAAGTAGCACGAATGCAATATCATTGGGTAATGCTCTGGTTAGTCTTGTTAATAAAAATATACGATTGGAGGAAGTTACCACATGTGATATTAAAATACTGTTTAATAGTATAACATTTACAGTGGAGACACAATCGTGATTGTATATAAATTTAATGTTAATGATAATAATATTCC
>JAWABT010000048.1:0-5677 GCA_038884515.1 Candidatus Woesearchaeota archaeon
TTCTTTAATTAAAAGCTCCCAATCACCAAGTGCAGTTAATTCTTCGAAGGAAGATTCGCCGCAATCCAGCCTGCTTGCAAGGGTTTCATATGTTTTATGCTGTGCTTCATACGCTCTTATTCTAGACAGAATTTCTACAGAAGGCAGGGTGTTATAATTTATCTCTGTAATCTTTTCCGGCTTTTTTCCAAATTCCCCTTCTATTATGATTTTTTTGACAACATCTTTCATTTGACGATACTCTCCAATCCTGGAACAATCTCTCCTAAAATCTTTGTTATTTCTTTTTCTATAATATCCTTCTCTACCTTAATTGGTGTTCCTAATTTAATATGAATGTGCGGTGCTGTTACTCTTTTGTGGCCTTTTATTTCATAGCTTTCGTATCTTATCTCGTCATACCAATTTTCTTTAGTGCACCTATATAAGTGAATGTTATAGTTTTACTAATTTACCATCAGCATCCAGCTCTATGTCAATCTTGCTTTTCCACCCTTCTGCATTAGATATCATGTCATTATATTATATAAATCTTGCTTTATAAAGTTTTTGAATATTACTCACCATAGGATAGTAAAAGAATGTTAAATTTATTTAAAGATACCTTTTTAAACCAATACTTTTTTTTTTATCTTCCATTATGCGAATAATAAAAATCCCGGTAAGTGCCGGCTGGCTGAAGAAGACAACTGGTGTTGAATTTTGCAAAAGGTTTATATAGTTTAAAATATACATTCTTATTGGTGGTTTTATATGCCTAATGAATTAACAGCAATTTTGGCTAATATTGAAATGAGTTCGGACTATTTTGGAGAGTTATGTCCTTTAGTTCTTACAGTAAATAGTAAAAGAAATTATGAGCAAGCTAAACAGCTCATAAAAGCATATGAAACCGAGTTTGGCATTATTCCGCAGTATCCTTTATTTTTTCCTGATATCCATATTTATGGTACACAAGCGCAAGCAAAAAATCTGGCAAGCGCTTTATTCGGAACTGATATTAAATATGCACTCTTAAGAAAATATTTTAAAAAGAATATTGCTGTTTTTTCAGAGCCAACTGTTGTTTGTTCTCTTTAAATATTATACTGTTGTATTACTTTTTTTAAAAAAGCAGTTGTATTTAATGTGCCTGCTCCATACATATATCTGAGCATTTCTTCAGGCTGAATTTGTTGATCCATCAGGTCTAATCCAAATTCTTTGATTAATTTTTCCAATTCTTTTGTATCCTGCTGGGGTTTATGCGCTGTTTCTTTCAATATTTGTTTCAATATCTTCGGTTCAAATTTTTTCTTGTTCTTTTTAAGACAAGATACTGCCAATGCAAGCGCTCCGGTTATGTGAGGTGCTGCGAATGAAGTTCCTGAATATAATGCGTATGCTTGATCATACTTTTTATCTTTTAATTTCAAACTAAATATATTTTGGCCAGGTGCACTAACATCTGTTGAAGGCCAAATATTACTGAATGTGCAATGCTTTTTATTTTCATCAATTGCACCAACTGAAATTACTTCTTTATATGTTGCAGGAAAAGACGCACCGCTGCAATTATTACCTGCTGAAGCAACCAAAATAATTCCTTGTTTATATGCTTCAATACACACCTTTCTTAATCGAGCATTGGGAAGTTTATAACCCACACTTAAATTAATAATATCCACGCCTTTATTAATACACCACAAAATCCCCTGAACTGCATATTCTGCAGATGATTTGTTTTCCCTGTCTGTGCCACTTTAATTGCATATAATCTTGCTAACGGAGCAATTCCTATTGTTTTGCCAGAAATCACTCCTGCAACGGCTGTTCCATGTCCGCTTTCATCCATAGGCTCCTCTGGTGTATATTTCATGTGGTAAATGCTTTTTCCTTTTACACCCTGTGTCATGCAAATATAATTAACGCCCAAACATTCTTCAAAATTGTTGTGGATTTCTGGATGATCCCAATCAACGCCAGAATTAATAATCGCGATATTTACACCCTCCCCTTTAGAGATTTCTTGTGCTTGATATACATCAGAATTAATCAAATTTTGCAATTGCTTTCCCTTTGCTACTTTTTTAAATGCTTCTATTTTTTCTGCAGATATCTGTTTAGCACAAAGTTCATTATCAAAAAGAGAGTCATTCATGTTTGTTCTGTGCATGTTACCCTGTATAAAATGCAGCTATTTATAAATCTTCCTATTTGTTAACCACTAGTAAGTTATAACACTTACAGGTTTAGCTCAAAGATAGTTTTTTAAACAAGCACATTCTGGTATAGCTTATGCGAATAATAAAAATCCCGGTAAGTGCCGGCTGGCTGAAGAAGACAACTGGTGTTGAGAAAGCTCCTGACAAGATAGTTCAGTGCCTTGATAATTTCTGGTTCAGTGAGATAGGGGTCCTTCCTGTTTTCAGCTTTGATGAAGTTGAGATTCCGACGCAGGATAATATCATAAATAAGATAAAATCAGAGGAAGGCCAGTTTATCATTCTCGGCGGTGACCATTCATTGACATACCCTGCTTTTAAGGGTTTTGCTCTTAATCACAAGAAGAATCCGGGAATAATTGTTTTTGATGCTCATCCTGACCTTATGTCAGTCACAGACCCTGTTAATCATGAGAATCATTTGAGAGCATTGATCGAGCAGGGAATTGTCAAAAAAGAGAATGTTATTCTTGTGGGAATAAGAAATTCAGACCCTGATGAGATGAGGTTCGTCAAGGCAAACAAGATAAAATGCTTTCCTATGATAGAGATAGCTCAGGAAGGCAAGGAAGCTGTTTGTGATGCTGTAATGGCAGCTGCAAAAGATTTTGACTCATTATACCTTTCAATTGACCTGGATGTTGTTGATGCCGCATTTGTTCCAGGACTGACTTATCCAGAGGTTGCAGGCCTTACTTCCAGAGAATTATTCTACTTCCTGCACAGGCTGAAGAAATTAAAGAACCTTAAGGCAGTTGATGTTGTTGAATTAAACCCTGATAAAGATATAAGGGATATTACTGCTTTGTTTGCTGCTAAGATTGTTTATGAGCTGTGCTAATCTTTTTAAACTCTTATCTTCTCATATTAATCATGTTCCCAATATCACACGTATACGTGCTGAACAGGCTTGTAGCCAGAAAGTTTGGCAGGAATCTTGATAGCAGGGATGCTGAGCAGGTAATGGGCTCCTGGCTTCTTGACGCTATTGTGAATAAGGAAATGCGGAAAGATGAGAGTTTTAATGCTCAGGCATATTTTCATAACAATAGCATGTATTCTCCAGAAGACAGGCTGCAGGCAGGAGTGCTTATTCATGTAATGTCTGACAATCTTGCAAATTATAATACACTGCACCATCCTTCTGATAAAGAAGGAATAGAAAAAAAAGATGGTTTTCTCGGACGAAGAGAAAAAATGATTTACGTGCCATATGAAGACCAGGTGAGTAAAAAAGATGATTTGAGGCGCAGGATTCTTCAGTGCGCTCTTGACATGCTTATCGTGCGAGATGCAAAAGAAGAAATAAGGAAATATTTTTGCATTGCAACCAGTTTGTTTAGTGATAAAAAAATGTATGACAAGATTTATAATACTCTTGTTGATGCAATTAAGCGCAGAATGAAAAAAGAGCCAGACCAAATCCATCCGCCTGATTCTTTTGTCAATAATTCCCTTAAAAATGCCTGCGATTCCTACCTGAAGCAAAGTATTGAAAATTACAGCAGAGGGCTTGAGTATATGATGTGCGACTGGCGCAGGGCAGATGCAGCAAGAGATTTTGCAGGGGAAGAATACTGCAGAAAGGTTTCATTGGTTGACCTGATACGCTCGAATTTTATTGTTTTGCAGGGCTGGAAGAGAGATATTGACACTGCAGTTGGGAGGATAATTAATGACGAGCCAGGCATGTTTCAAAGTTTTTCTCGCCAAATTTGATAAATTTCGAAAGTTTTATATATTGGCCAGGCACTATCCCTGCCTTATGGGGCGAATAAAGACTCAGTTCATGAAGAGACTGGCATTTGAGCTTATAAAGGAGCATAAGTCAGAGCTTAAGTCAGATTATGATGAAAACAAGAAATTAGTAGAGCAATTCCTGACACGCCCAACAAAGAAAGTCAGGAATGTAGTGGCTGGTTATGTTACCAGGCTGATGAAGAAGAAAGAAGAATACTAAGAACAACAAGGGGGGATGAGAAATGGCAGAAGACAACTCGATTTTTATTGGTGCAAAGCCGTTCATGAATTATGTGACCGGCGTTGTGATGCAGTTCACGACAAAAGGAGCCAATTCTGTTGTTGTGAAGGCAAGAGGTAAATTCATCTCAAGGGCAGTTGACGTGTCAGAGGTTGCTGCAAAGAGATTCCTTGAGGGAACAGTTGCAGTAAATGACATAAAGATTGACTCAGAAGAGTTCCAGAACAAGGAAGGAAGGCAAGTCAGAGTCAGCACGATTGAGATAACACTCGGAAGAAAATCCTGATTGTTTTTTTCTTAATTTATTTTTCTTAAAGAAAAAATAAATAAAAGAATAAAAAATTTAGTACATTGGTACAACCAATGGTACTTGTCTTAGTTCTGCTTCTCCTGGGCAGTTGCATAGCGAGTATGTTCCTGCTTCTCCTGCATATGGAAATGCTGCATTCTGCTGTGTTACGAATGTGCAGCCAATTCTCTCGCATGCTTCTTTTGGCTCGTACTGTACGTGGCCTCCTGCGTAGATAAACTTGCCTGTTTGTGCCTTTGTGAAAAGTAGCACGAATCCAACTATTGCTAATATTGCAACAATTGCCAGAATTGTTAGTGCAATTCCTTTCTCCTCCATTTTTATCTCCTCCTACCTTTAGGTAATGGTTAATATTCCCTGCCAAGCCTTTGCACGAGTGGCACAAGAACCTCCCTGGGTTCTCCTGATGCCAATCCGCTTGGGCACTCGCACATGACAATAGGTGCTCCGCTTAACTCCCTGTATGGGGTAGACATTTTGAAGCCCTCTTTGAATGTGCACCCAATTCTTTCACATGCCTCTCGTGGCTGCAGTTGCATGAAGCTTCCTGCGTACGTGAATTCTCCTGTGTTCTTAGCTTTAAGCAATGCAATAAAGCCTGCTATTGCGACAAGGGCGACAATTGCTAAGAGTAGCAGAGCTATTTTTTTATCGTCCATCTCTAACTACCTCGGCATGCAGCAGTACATACCTTCTATCTGTGGTGCAGGTACGCACCCCTGGTTCAGGTCATTGCCGTATAAAGCGCGTGCCTCATTTGCTGAGAGGGTAAGTACGTATCCTTTTGGCACATTGCCATAGTCCACCTGGCCTGCGCATGAAATCATTACTGTCGGTATCCTTTCTGGGTATCTGCTTCTGTACATTCCATATCCTGTTGTTGCATAAGCTTCTGTTGATTCAATAACACCAACTGGTGCTCCATAGCCAGGAACCTCTGTTACTCCTCCTTTCACTGTTCTTCCTTCAGCATACGGGAATGGTATGTCCTCGAATGTCTTCTTCAGGCCTCCGCCATACACTTTTGGATAAGCGTATCCTGCCCAGAATCCAAGCCCTGTTCCAACTCCTGAAAAGGAAAGAACAAAGCCGACGATGACTACGATTCCTACAACTCCTATTATAGAATACATTACAGTCTTATCTTCCATTATCTTCACCTCATTTTCACATAATGGTTTT
>JAWABT010000049.1:0-5676 GCA_038884515.1 Candidatus Woesearchaeota archaeon
TTAGTTTTACCCTGTAGACGTGAACATCACTGACTGTGACATTTTTTGCCTGTTCAAATACCTTGTAATCAAGACCATATTTGGAGAAGGACTCCTGATCTTCGCCATGCATGTGGTTCCTATCCCCAAAAGCGCCAAGAACTGCTAGCTGGGCAAGATCTGTTATGTTTATGCCTAATTTTTGAGCAAACATATAAACCAATGTGCTTGCTGAAGAATAGCAGTCTCCGCTTATCTGATATTTGTTGCAGTTTATATTGAAAATTTTTCCATCGTCAGGGCACAGATCTTTTTCAAAGCTGCCGTGGTGGTCAAGTATTATTGTCGGTCTGTCTTTTGTTTGTTGGCATATGAAGGACCTATATTTTGAACTTACCCCGAGATCCATAATCACAATAGGTCCTCTGGCTTTTTCATATATTTTCATAATAGGGACAGGGTATATTTGCTCCATGCAGTACTGTTCAGTCTTCCTATCCATTCTCCTAAGAGTTTCAGCCATTATTGCCCCACTGCTCAGGCCATCTGTGTCATCATGGTATACTAGGGTAATCGGTTTTTGCGGATCCTGACTTTTCAGTGCATCTGCTGCTTTTTCCATTAATGCATTGATTGCATCTATTTGTGGCTGTGCAGGCGGTATTTGTGCATTCATTTTTTTTCACCTTGCATTATTGATTCATATTTCGGCAGCTTGATTCCGCCCATTTTTTCAGCCAAGCGCGCCATGCAGTAATTCATACTGCCGTACAGCATTGCGCAGAAATATGCCCTCTTTTTTCTAGTGCTTTCAGACTTCTTTTTGTTGAGTTCAGCTAAAGTATTGATAACATTGTTTACACTTTCATCAGTACCTAACTGCGCGAATGGCAAAATTATTGTCTCATATTTTCTAAATGTTTCTTCATGGTCAATGCCAGTATTATTCATTTCCTTTACAAAATGATTGTGCAGCTCATCAAGATAAATCACTGCCCTATTCACATGATGTTTGTTCATGTCCTCATAACTGCGCCTGAAGTTGCTGTATGTGTACTCCTTGATCCTTCCTTCCCTAGCAAACTGAACGTTCTTTGTCTGGAATTCATTGATACTTAGATATGCCCTACGCAGGTTACGATATGCTCCGCATAAATAGAGCGCTATTTTTGAGCGCGAATCTTCATTTTTTGCATATCTGTTGGATTTCTTCAAGAAATACTTTTGCCATTCCTTGGTATTTCTTAATATTTGTTCAGTTGTGGCACCATCATCAGCCGCCTCAAATCCATCCACAATGTGAAAGAAATCTTCAAGGTAATGTGTGGCAATATATCCTGTATCCACGTGATAGAATGAATTGTCGATTTTTTCTACACTGATAGATCTTTGCGCGCCACTCTGGTTTGTTACCGCATCTATTATTTCATCCATTGATGGGAAATATTTTCCTATCTGCAGCTTTGCATTCTTGCTGCTTGCATCAAGGCTTAATACAAGATTTTTCTTAGACAGGCCGAATGTTGTTTGATTTACATAATTTGCACAGAGATTCCATAATTCCAGCTCTTTTGGGGTAAATATACTGAATTTCTGGGCGTATGGTTGTGGAATTTTCTTGACATTTTCTTGGAAGTAGTTTGCAATATCTTCAGAGTTCTTTCTTATCTCAGCTGATTCTGCAACAAGTTTTGCTGTGCTTTTCTGCCAGCCCGCAAGGTCACTAAGATATTTTTTTGTGAGCTCTTCCCGCATCTTCTTTAGCAAGGTGCAATTAGGCAATGTGCTAAGCTCTGACTTAATATCCATAAGCCGACCCATAAGCTGGCTTACAAGCTGCTTATCGCTTGCATTGCTTTTAAGAGTACTTTCTATTTCTTTCTGCACATCAGAAAGCTTATTTACTTTCACAAGGGTCTCTTTTATCTTAAGAAAGACATACTCTAAGTCGGGGCCGATGAGCGCTTCCTGTATTATGAATGAAACAGTAGGATATTTTAAAGGGTAGTACATTTTTGGGAATTTTCCAACCTCTTGATGAATGGATTCCTCGCGCTTGCGGGAACGATAATATTCCTGTATGTGCTTTACAACATCATATCTTATTTGTGCAATAAATTTATGATCAATTTCTTTACGGTTTTGCACGTCCCTGATGAAGTATCCTTTATGATCACCTTTAGTTATATCATATTTTTTTCTCAGGTTTATGTTAATCAAATACCGGCTGCCTTGCTCGGAAAGCGTACTTCCGCCGACTAAAAATTGAATCAATTCATAGGTGCTGCCATTCTTACGGTGTTCATCTTCAATATTTTTCAGAACAGGTAACAAAGGTAGGAAATTTCTTTCAGCCTCTGCGATGCGGTCTGCATTGCCCGTCTTTTCATATTCTTCAAGATAAGGAATAATGTAAAAGTTCAGGCTATCTAGCACAATTTCCTGAGGCCCCTTTGCAACTTGACTGAGTGCTGTTGGGTTTTCCATAATATGTGTGTACAGCGCTTCATATAAGCTCATTATTTTCCCTTCTTTTGCTGCAGACTCTACTCTTTTTCTTAGGAATTCGGTCAAGCTTGTGCTCATGAAGAAAAGATCAGGTCTCTGGCCGCCAAAAGCTTGCTCGATGCGATTTTTGCTTGCAAATGCATCTTTAATTACATCGATTATCTCAGGAGTCACACCTTTGAGTGATCGGTATATATTATACTTTTGTATCAGTTCGTTTTGCGGCTTATCTGAAAGCATAATGACTGGCACAAGATAATTATTCTTGAGTATCTCTATCTCTTCTGGCTGTGGGTTATCAGAACATAAAATCAAAAGATCCATGAATGAAGAATGTACCATAATATGGTTTATCTCACTTGTTTTAAGCTTGTCTTTAAAATGAGTTTCTATTAAGTACTCTAAGTTATTAACCTGATCCTCTTGCAGTTTTGCAAGTACAATATTTTTTTCCAATTGATTTTAAACCCCCAATAATACTTCAGGTTAGTGACATATTTTGACTGTTTATAAAGGTTTCTGTCAGAGATAGCGTTATTACTTTTTACCGCGATTATTAAGCCAATTTTTGACAATTATGTATCTTTTTATGTTTTTTGCAACTCTTTCATCAATAGTTTCACGAAGTGATTTCTGTACATCTGCCTTCATCAGCTCTTCATTGCCGCCATAAATTTCTTCAAAAGCTTTTATTGCTTTTTCAGTATCCTCATCTAACTGTGGATTGCTTGTATTATACTCGCGCGTATATCTTGCTGCTGCATCCTCTATTTCTTTCAATGTCACTTCTGGAAGCACCTCTTTGATGAATGCATCTCTAAGTGCATGGGAATCTATGCCATTAATGCCGTGTATAGATTCAATTATTTCTGGTATCTTCTTTATGTGTACAATATACTCCGAGGAGAATTTTTCAGCAGCAGCAATTATATAATCTACTATACCCAATGCAGCAGTATCGTTCAGGTTTTTAAGACGGCGGGATTCAATATCCTGCGCAACATAGTAACCGAGATCTGTTTGTTTTTTGTTTAGAACTTCTGTTAATTTCAAAAGGCGATTTGTATACTTTTTTTGTATTTCAGCATCATTATTCTCAACATTATGGAATACCTCTTCTATTTCTTTGTTTGAAAGTATGACTTTAAGTAAGCTTCTTATCTCTTCAGATGGGCGATTATTCTTCAGAGTGAATTTTTCACTAGAAAAAATTGGTTGTGATGCTGAATCTTTTTCTCCCATATTAGCCTCATAGTTCAAACTACTGTTAAACTTAAAAGTGAACATGCTTTATAAATCTTGTGCTTCTTGTAAATGTGTTCTTTTTCTTTTTAAATCTTATGACTTATTTGTGTATTAAATCCATAGCGCAGAAACATTTTTAAACCCCCTTCTATACAACCCGTAGTATGCCAACTGAAAAAGATTTAATTAATGAAAGATTGAGAAAGCTTGATGAGATAAGAAAGTTAGGCATAAATCCGTATCCTTACAGGTATGACAAGACACATCTTGCAGCTGACATTAAGGAAAAGTATGCAAAGCTCAAGAAAGAAGAGCACACAACAGACAATGTAAAAGTTGCAGGAAGAATAATTGCCCTGAGAAGAATGGGCAAAGCTTCTTTTGCACACATTCTTGATGGAACAGGAAAAATACAGCTCTACATGCAAATAGACCATCTAGGCAAGGAAAAATACAATTTCCTGAAGCTTCTTGACATAGGAGACTGGATAGGCGCAGAAGGCCATATTTTCACTACAAGAACAGGAGAGATAACAGTAGAGGTCCACGGCATTGAGCTATTAAGCAAGGCGATAAGGCCACTGCCTGAAAAATGGCACGGACTGAAAGATAAAGAAATCAGATACAGAAAAAGATACCTTGACCTTGTTATGAACCCAGAAGTAAAGAAAGTATTTGCAGACAGAACAAAAATAGTTGATGCAATAAGAGAAGTTCTTAACAAAAGAGGGTTCTTAGAAGTTGAAACACCAATACTTCAGCCCATATACGGCGGAGCATCAGCAAGGCCTTTCAAATCACACCTTAATGAGCTTGACATGCCTGTTTATTTAAGAATAAGCAACGAGCTCTACCTGAAAAGATTAATTGTCGGAGGGTTTGAAAGAGTGTACGAATTCAGCAGGGACTTCAGGAATGAAGGAATAGACAAGACTCATAATCCAGAATTCACGCAGATAGAAATCTATCAGGCATACGGCGACTTTACTGATATGAAAGAGCTTGTGCAAGACCTTTACATTGCTGCTGCAAAAGCAATACATGGCTCAACCAAGTTTGAATACCAAGGCCACGTGATTGATGTAAAAAAGCCATGGCAGGAATACACAATGATAGAAGCCCTTAAGAAATTTGCAGACATTGATGTTGAAAAACTAACTGACAAACAATTGTTTGACTTGGCTGCAAAAAACAACATAGAGCTTGAAAAGAAAACAAGAGGATGGGCAATAGCAGGACTGTTTGAGCTTGTAGAAGACAAACTAATACAGCCAACACTTATAACACACCATCCTGTTGAAACAACACCCTTGTGCAAGCATTGTAGGTATCATCCTGAAAAACACTTCATAGAAAGATTCGAGCCATACATAGCAGGAATGGAAATAGGAAACGCATACTCAGAACTTAATGATCCAATACTTCAAAGAAAATACCTTGAAGAACAGGCAAAAGAACAAAGGGCAGGCTCAGAAGAAGCACACCCAATGGACGAAGACTTCATAGAAGCAATAGAGTACGGAATGCCACCAACAGGGGGAATAGGAATAGGCATAGACAGGATGGCAATGATAATCCTGAACCAGCCAAGCATAAGGGACGTGCTGTTCTTCCCATTCATGAGGTTAGAAAAAGAGGATGAAAAAAACTAGGGTTGGGTTTATCGAGACAGTAACAATAAAAGGGCCAGAAGGAGAAAGAACTTTCCTTGCAAGAATAGACACAGGAGCAGCAAGAAACAGCATGGACAGAGACATTGCAGAAAAGCTTGGAATAAAATCAGTTCTTAAGCATACTATTGTCAAGTCAGCACACGGAGTGAAAAGAAGGCCTGTTGTAAAAGCAAAACTAACCATTGCAGGAAGAAAAATAAGAGCGTCATTCAGCATTGCAGAAAGGGCACACATGAGATATCCCGTGCTTATCGGAAGAAAAACTTTAAAA
>JAWABT010000050.1:0-5540 GCA_038884515.1 Candidatus Woesearchaeota archaeon
AACCTCGCGCTTGACCTGCTCAAGCATGTGCTCAATCTCCCTGTACTCAATTTCTTTTGGAAGGATTCCTCTTGCGTATGGGACGTTGAATGCAGCCTGTTCGGCATTTGTTCTGTCAAGTGCCTCGACAAAGATGTATCCTCTCATGCCGTGCGGTCTTATGACTGCAAATACCTCTAGTCCTTTCTTTTTGATATTTGAGGTGACAAAGTCCATGACCTGATCTTCTCTGTTCGCAGTTGTTCTTAGCGCGTAGATGTGTGTATGCGTTTCTTCTGTCATTTTATTTTACTTAACCCTAGGTCTTTTTTTAATTTCCTAGAATTTTATCTTAAGTAGACATACAGTATTTAAAAAGCT
This sequence comes from Candidatus Woesearchaeota archaeon, assembly GCA_038884515.1. Taxonomy (GTDB): domain Archaea; phylum Nanobdellota; class Nanobdellia; order Woesearchaeales; family ARS49; genus JAWABT01. The sequence goes on from JAWABT010000050.1 coordinate 361, forward strand.
TTGCTTTTAATTGCATTTAGAAGAACAATTCCTTGAACATATTTATTAAGAATCCTATGGCACCAATAATTAGTATCCCTATTCCAGAAACCTTCACTATTGTTTTGAATTCTGTCCTGTCTGGCTTCTTGGTGACTTTTATGACACGCTTGCACTCAATGAGATAGTTTTTTATTTTTTCTTTCCAGTTGGGTTTTGCCTCTTTTTCTTCATCTCTTTTCTTTGCTATGAACATCTGTGTTGGTTGCTGTTCTAGTTTCTTTGGAAGTTCTCCCCCTGTTGGTGATTTTTCTTCAGCTTCCTCTGGCTGCGGCTCGACTGCAGCTTCCTCTGCTTCTTCTCTCGCTTCTGTTTCCTCTGTTGCTTCAGTTTCCTGGTCTATCTCTTCAAAAGATTCCTGGAGTTCTTCTTTTTGCTCTTCTTCATCCATTTTACATCTCAGAAGTCATGGAGAGTATAAAAAGCTTTTTGATATCGTCAAAACGGAAATAGCTTATCAATATCTTCTTCAGAGTCGCATGGGTGGGGAATGCCTGATTTTTCTGCAATTTCATCAAGGCCATACTCGTCTATGCCTGCGCGCTGGCAGTATGCTGAAATCATCTTGCTAGCCTCTAAGGAATTGCCCTGGCATAAACTGATTCTTTTGTCCATTTTCTCTTGGATTCTTTTTTTCTTTAGTTCAGCGGCCTTTGCATAATTTTCCCACATTTCCTTATACATGAAATGTATGGCCAATATCTGTTTCTTTAATTTTACATCATCTGGAAGATTGATGTCCGCAAGATTTTTGAACAAATGATCCACATTTTCAGACAACCCTGTCCCTTCATATGGGCTTGCGCCGTCTATTAGTTCGAGATTAAAAGCATAACTGTCTCTTAAAATAGCTTTAACTAATTCAGGAAGGCTTTTCTCAAAGTTCCTTAGCGATGCATCGCGCGCAATCAGGCCAAAACTTTCAATCCTCTTTTCATCAAGAGTATACCCTATTTTTTTGGCCAGGTTCCTGCAAATCCTCACAGCATTCTCAAAACGATAGTCACCTTTTTTTGCTTGATTTTCTGCATCATTCAGTCTATCTTCAATAGACTCTGGCGTTGGCTTCTTATAATCACCAATCTGGTCCTCAACAATCAGCTCAACAGGAATGTTCTTTGCATCGGTTATTGCAACACCCACATGAAGCGCATCATTGCAATGCTTGCATCGGCAGATATAGTCTAAATATGCTCGAGATGCTTTAGGCTCGCGATCAATAATATATACTTCTATGCCTGCCGTTCCTCATAAGCTCTATTGCATTTAGCACAAGAATATGAAAGAACTTGGTCTGGATGAAAAAAGCCAATGCTGTCTAAAGAATATTCAGGCCCAGGTCTTGCATTCAACAACTTTTCCTGCTCAGGATTTAATTTAATAATAATCCTTTCAGGCCCGTCTGCAAACTCATAAATATTTTTCTCAGAATGCACAACTTTTAACATTTAATTCACCCCTTTTAGTCAGTCCACAAACTCTATCCCTAGTTCGTTCTCAATTTCTTTTTTCTGGACATCTGACATCTTTTTTTCTTTGCCGAATATCTGCGGTGATTTTACTCCTGTTATTATGAGCATTGCTTTCAGTACGTGTTCGAGGTCGTCGTATATTTGTGCTCCCCATATTATTTTTGCGTCTTCTGATAGTTTTGCAGATACTGTTTCAACTACTTTTCTTGCTTCTGCAAGGGTGAGGTCTTTGCTTCCTGCGACATTAATGAGTGCTCCTGTTGCTCCTGCTATGTCTACGTCAAGGAGTGGGTTGTTTAGTGCTTTTTCTACTGCTTCTATTGCCCTGTTTTCAGAATCACTCTCTCCTACGCCAATAAGCGCGACCCCTCCGTTTGACATGACTGCTCTTATGTCTGCAAAGTCAAGATTTACTAGTCCGACTTTTGTGACAAGCTCTGCAATTCCTTTTACTGCATTGGTCAGTATTTCATCTGCTACTTTGAATGCTGTCTGCAATGGCAGGTCAGGAGCTAACTCAAGTAGCTTGTCATTTGGTATGACTATCAGTGTGTCAACCATCTGCTCTAGTTTTTCAAGTCCGGTAACAGCATTTTCATATCTTCTGTTTCCTTCCATTGTGAATGGCATTGTTACTATTGCAACAGTGAGTGCTCCCATTTTTTTGGCTATTTCTGCAACAACCGGAGCGCTTCCTGTTCCTGTGCCGCCGCCAAGGCCGCATGTTATGAAGATCATGTCAGAGCCTTCTATTGCTTTTTTTATGTCATGCTCATTCTCGCGCGCTGCTTCCTCTCCGATTTTTGGGTTTGAGCCTGCTCCGAGGCCTTTTGTGACTTCTCTTCCTATTAGTATTTTCTTGTCAGCTGTTGTGTAGAGAAGGTCTTGTGCGTCTGTGTTTATTGCTATTGTTTCTGCACCGACGATGCCTACCTCTGACATCCTGTCTACTGTGTTGTTTCCGCCGCCGCCGCACCCGACGACTTTTATGCTTGCTTTTTGCCTTGCAAGAAGCTCTTCGAGCTCTTCATCAGAGCTTATCTTTACTTCTTGTGGCTTTACAGTTTGTTGCGCTTGTTGTTGTTCAGCAGAATTTATTGGTTTTATGAATTCCATTTAATCTCCCCTAGCCCTTTTTTAGAATTAGTGAAAGAAGGACTATATAAATTTTGTTGTGATGGAGTTATACTTTATTTTATTTGTGTCTTTAGAAAGTCGTATCTTTGCTTTAATGCATCACGTCTTATTTTGAATTCATCTCTTGCAACTGAGTTGTATGGTATCTTGCCTATTGCAGAATCAGCATTTGTAATGTAAGCTCCTGCGGTGTTCATAGCAGTTATTGCGCCGCTCATTTTCCCCTCAGTGAGCAGGTTTGCAACAAGTTCCAGTTGCGCTTCTGCTCGTGATAGGTATGTATCTGCCTCTATCTCAGGTCCCCCTGATACTCGCTCTATTGCCTTTCCACTAGCACAGCCAGTTATAATTAACAGAACTGAAGTGATAAATAAGATAAATATTATTTTTCTCATATAACTCCTCTTTTTACGTCTTACGTCATACGTTTACATCTAACGTATTTAAGCTTTTTGCTCTTGCTTGGGTTTCTCTGCTTTTGGCTTCTCTGTCTTTGTCTCTTTTTTTTCTTCTGTTTTTTCTTCTGTTTTTTTCTCTTGTTTTTTCTCTTCTTTTGAGAACTCAACTGTTTTTATTCCTGTTAGTTCTGTTATTTTCTTTATCATTTCCTCTGATATTTGTTTTGGCAGCTCTGTTTTTAATGTTATTTTTGCAGTTTCTCTTTCAATTTTTATTTCAGCATCTTTTATTCCAAGCAATAGTTTCATCAATGCATTTACTTGTTCTTTCCTATCAGTCAGTATCTTGTTTATCTTGACTTCGTAGATAACATCTTTTCCTGATAATGGGTGATTAAAGTCAACAAGCACTCTTCCGCCAGATACTGTTTTGACTGTTCCCATGACGCCGTCTATGTTTATCTGCAGTCCGGGGAATGGCCTGATTTCATGCTGGTTGAATTTGTTGAGCGGAATCATCTGTATGAGTTTTGCATCTTTCTTTCCGAATGCGTGCTCTGCAGTTAATTCTATTTTGTGTTTTCCTATCTCTTTGCCTTCGAGGGCTGCATCAAGTCCTTTTAGAATATGATTTTCTCCGACGCATATCACAACAGGCCCGTATGTTGCTTTTGGGTTGTGTATCTCAGAATCTTTTGCTGTCTTCTCGTCTGTTGTGTCAAATACTATGTTCTCTTCCTTGAGCCTTCCTGTGTATTCGAGTTCTATGAAATCTTTCTTTTTGATTGGCATTTTGCATTTACCGTTTTTGCCGTTCGCTGTTTACCGAATGATACGATATCCGAGACGGCTAACGGTTTACGGTTAACTGTTAACTTCTTTTAAAGCTTTCTATTCTGCTTGTTTTGCTTTTATGAATTCTAGAACTTTGTCAATTGCTTCTTGTATTGTTAGTTTTGTTGTGTCAAGGACAAAATCATAGTTTTCTTCTTTTTTGAAGTCAATATCATAGTATTTTTTGTATCTTTTTATCTCGCTCTGTTCTCTTTTGATTATGTTTTCTTTTGTCTGCTCGAGTGTTGTGTTTTCTGCTTCTATTCCTCCTCTTTTCTGCGCGAATATTCTTTTTGCTGCCTCGTCTGTGCTGCATTTCAGGTAAATCTTTAGTGATTTTGGTATGAAGTGCCATGCGAGCCTGCTGTCAATTATGAAGTTGTCCTGCTTTGCGAGCTTTTTTGTCCTTTCATCAATTTCCTTGTCTATTGACGGGTCTCTTTCTGCAAGTTTTACAATCTCAAGTATTGTCATCTTTTTTTCTGCTGCAAGTTCTCTCATGAAATCTCCTGCAGATATGTGCTTTAGTTTGAGTTTTTCAGCTATTGCTTTTGCAACTGTTGATTTTCCAGAGCCAAGGTCTCCTGATATTGTGATTATCATATTTTTTCCAGAATGTGCCTGTATTATATATTTTTTTGGGTCACAATCTTTATATATAATTACTTATTCCTGCCTGAAATCTTGTTAGGAGGGATAAAGATGAGTGAAGACAATAAAAAAATGGTAAGAATAAGAACTGCCACAGAGGAATCTATTTGTGCAGTGCTGGCTGAAGCTTGTTATGTGTGTGGCGGCACTCCTGAGGAATTTAAAAAAATAATTGAAAGCGATCCTTATTTATCAGCAATATATCATAAGGAACCATATTTTTTCAAGGGCAGGTGTCAAGAGAAGAATGCTCCTTTTCTTGAAAGCGTAGACATATATTACTAAGGTGGTGGGTGGAATAAATGGTTAAAAACATTAAAAAATACAAAAGAGAATCTGAGGCAATCTGGGTTGCAGAGGCGATGAGGTCAGAGACAAGAAGGGTTTTACGGAGTAAACCTAAAAAGCATAAAGAGGATGAAGAAGACATAGAAAATAAAGAAGAGTTTGAGGAAAAAGAAAAAGAAGAGCGTCCTTTTTTTCCAGAATATCAGTTAGATTTAGTTAGGGCTGCATTTAAAGCAGCAAAGAGTGAGGGAAAAGAAATTCCATTGCATAATCCTAATTTAAAATACACTGCAAAAGATGTTGGCAGAGTGATTCGTGTTTTAGAGAGGGCTGGCCTCGAGGCTCGCCTTGGCTACATTGC
>JAWABT010000051.1:0-5520 GCA_038884515.1 Candidatus Woesearchaeota archaeon
GAAGTTCCAAAAAACCAACAGGAAGGAGCATTCATATGGATACCAGCAGTAGGAATGACAATAAAAATCATAAACACAGATGTCCTGCAAGACTGCTCGCTTCAAACACTTAACTTTGCAATGTCACCAACATCAATAAGCATGACAATGAATGCAGCAAACACAGGACTAAACCCAGTAAGCGGAATACACGCAAAACTAACACTCTATGACAAAGAAGGAATGCCAATCACAGACTGGACAACAGGCTCGATAACAGCAATGCCCTTTGAGTCAAAAACACTCCAGGAAACGCACTCCTGGCAGGAACCACAAAAGCCAGGATACTATAGCGTAAAAGGAACACTCTATTGCGGAGAAAAAACAATACCAATAGACGCTGGCGTACTTAACGGAGCAAACACACTAAAAGTCAATGAATTCAGGGCATTTAAAAAAGACGGAAAACTATACACAGAATTTGACCTTGAGAATGAAAACGAAGCACCTGTCTCGGCACTGGCGCACACACAAATACTTGACGGAGACAAAGTCCTTGACAAGTATGACATGACAGGAACAACAGTGCCACCGCTCGGAAAAAACACACTAAGCTTCTGGGCACCAATAACAGGACTTTACATTCCTATAGGAACATTCAAAGTCAAAACAACACTCGCAATACAAGGAGGAACAAGAGAAGAATACATTAAAGAAATAACATTCACAGAAGAAGATGTCTCAAAGAAAAAATCAGGCGGCGGTTTTGGAGTGGCAACACCAAAAGAAGAAGAAGAAACAGAACAGCAAGTAATTCTTGAAAAGCCATCATCAGAAGGCATAAGCAAAAAAGGGCTTGTAAGAATAATCGCAGGACTACTCATACTGGTAATTCTCACTCTAATCATACTTAAGGTTCTGAGCAAAAAGAACCAGTAAAAAAAATGGATTTATTGAAAAAGGGGTTTTTGATATTTGTGTGTCTATCAGTATTTCTAATAGCTTTAAGAATATCAATAGATTCCCCCCAGGGCTTTGGAATCTACAATGGAACAACAAGAGCAACAAATCCAGAAGGAACAATAAGATTCACAATCGCAACACAAATTCAAGTCACGCTCATAGACCCTGCTGACGGAACAACATACGTAATTACAGGCACAACAAGAGACATCAACCTGACAGCAAACATAACAAACCTCACAGGAAGCATAAACATCACCCAAGCAAGACTATACACTGACATCTCAGGAGTTTTCACAATAACACAAACAATAAACCTAACAGGCACGCCACCATACACAATCACATTCAACCTCACAGGAGTCCCGCTAGGCACTTACAGGTGGAATGTAGAGGCAGTAAGCAGCGACGGCCAGACAACAAGAGCACCAAGCGACTGGCACTTCACAATACAACAGCCAGGAGCGCCCCCAGCACCATCAGGAGGGGGAGGCAGTAAAAGGCCAACAAGAGAAGAACCAAGCATAACAGAAGAACCAGTAATACCACCACCGCCAGTAATAATAGAGATACCAATGCCCTTGCCACCAGAGCCAAAAATAGTCCATGAATTCACAGGATCAGCTGACCTCTCACTGCTGCAGAGCCTTACAAGCCTGAGGATAAAAGTGCCTGGAAAAGAAGATGCATTGCAGCTGAACATAAAAGAGAGTGAAGAGGACCTGAAATGGATAGTATCAGAAGCAGAGCCGTTGCCTGAATTCATAAACGAATGGGACCTGCTCTCTATCGTGAGGCTGTGGAGGCTCAAGCGCGGCGAATGGCAGGATTTTCCGCTCATAGCTGAGAACAAGATACTAAATTACAGACCAGTAAGCGCGGCAAGACTATCAACCGGCAATTCAGTGCCAATAGGCATAACAACAAACGCAACAGGAGAAAAATCAAAAAAGAACATCACGCACAGCACAATCACAATGATGCCTGTAACAAGCCCCCCATACTTTGTCAAAGTCACAGACGTGGTTGATGGATATATCGGAATTTATTTCGTGCTTGACGGATACAATTTCAAAACAAAAGACAATGAATTTGAAATTGATTTCGAGCTGAATCTTGACAAAGAGCTTGTGCTCGCAGACATACTGCCCACAGCAAAACTCTATCCTGACGAATACAACATAATATACAAGAGGTATAAATTGCCAGACCTGCCAAAAAAAGCAATATACGACCTCACATCAAGAGTCTATGAAAAAGGACCAAAACTGACAAACATAGCAGCAACATACCGCTCAACAGTTGATTTCAGAAAAGAAGTCCCAACACAAATGGGAAAAACAATCATAAGCTAAACTTTAAATAGGGGAAAAATTATTCAAGTCAAAAATGACTAATATTAGTCAAATTAATGCATTAATTCCTTTCGCAAGTGATTACGGCTTGAGGATACATGCAAGTATGCTGGCAAAAGAGATAAACCGGCCGCAGAAGACTATTTCTAGACAGCTAAACAGCTACTGCGAAACAGGTCTTCTTAAGTACAAGAGAGAAGGCAAGAACAAGCTATATTACCTTGATCTTGAAGACCCTGCAACGAAAACACTATTAAACCTTGTGGAGTCATATAAATCCATTGAGTTCCTATGCAAAAACAAAAAAATAGCTCTTTTAATCAAAGAACTCTGCAAAAAGGCAACAGTAATTCTCTTCGGCTCATATGCAAAAGGAAAGGCCACACCCGAGTCTGATATTGATTTAGTGATCATGGGTTCGAGAAAAAGCGCAGAAGAGATAATCAAAAAATACCCTTTTAAAGTAAGCCTGCAGTATATTACAGTTCAGAAACTAAAAACATTAATTAAAGAAAAAAATGCATTAGCGCTGGAAATCAAAAAAGACCATATCATATTCAATAATTTTGAAGAGATAATCAATATATTTATGGAGCCAAAAAGATGACAGAAATATCCTGGTGCTGCAAGCAAAAAAAAGGAATTAAAATTACAGAGCCAAACGAGACTCTAAGCAAAGAATACATAACCAACAGTGATATTGACCTGAAAGAAGCAGAATCTGCCAGTGAAAAATGGAAGACAATAACATCATACTATGCCTGTTATGAGGCACTTTATGCTGTGCTGCAAAAAATAGGGATAACCTGCGAAATACATGAATGCACAATCGCACTAATCGAAATAATCCCGGGATTTACACAAGAACACAAAACTTTTCTTGAAAAACTAAAGAAAGAAAGGATTGATGTCCAATACTATCTTGAAAAACCAAAACCATTAAATATGATGCAAATAAAAGAATTTGTTCTGGCTTGCAAACAGGTACTGGCTGAATTAAAAGAAGATGATATCAAAAAAATAAGAGAAAAGATTCTCAAAAAATAAAAAGAGGTGAATGAAAAATGTACATATTCGGATTTGACATACCACTTGTTGAAGTATTTATAGGAATCAGCATACTGATAATAGCAATATTCATCTTACTATTCTACATGCTGATAAAGCTCGCAATACTCAACAAGAAAATAAACAAAATAACAAGCGAAGAAGAGGAAGAACTAAGAGAATTCAAGAAGCTCCACACGCACGAAAAAGGAGAGACACAAACACTTGCAAAACTAAAAAAAGACATAGACAGGCTAATGGAAGAAGAGAAAAAACACAAAAAATAAGATTAAAAAAAAAAGATTTAAATACTAGATATATGAACATAATTAAATAATCATAAAAACAGCAAAAAAGGTGATGTTGATGAATAAAAAAATAATTCTATTATTAATAATAGCATGCATTACCAGTGCGATAGCATTTAGAGTGCTTGCAGGATCTGCTGGAGGAAGCACTGCCTGTGGAATTGAAGGATGTGCTGCTGCAACAATAACAAGCACAACAGCCTCAACACAAGTAATCAATATGAGTAATATGACATTAAGCACAGGAACTGTGAATTTCACAGCATTCTGCGGAAACAATACAGCAACACCTTGCTTAAATAACACAATCACCATATTTAATGTTTGCAATGCAACAACAGACACTTGGTGCGAACCATCACGAACTCTTGAATACCTTAACCAGAAAATAAATTCTTCAAACGTGACATGGATAAACCGCGTTGTTGTAACAACAGGCTCCCCGCCAATTGCAGCAGGAATATATTATGATAATGATTGGGGATTTACATCCTTGTTTATTGCACAATATACAGGAAGTGGAAATAACCTTGCAATGTCAAAGCTGGATGTATTTATACCCTGGGATACAAACACTTATGCTTTTTATAGTGGTGATAACCAAATATTTGCAGTAGGCAGGTATATCTTTGTTTTAATGGTCAAAAACGGATTTCCCGGAGACATATCAGTAGTTGCCTTAAAAATAAACAATGACGGCTCAATCATAGAAGCAGGCGCGGATTCTGACATATCATACTCGAGTTGGTTTGGATTTGCTGATGCCGTATTTGACAAGGGCGGGGATTACATACCGTTCGGCATTAATTATGACAATGATGCATTCACAGGAGCATTACGACTTGATGATGGCAGCGGATATCCTGACTTTGCAGCGACAGGAAAAATACTCTTCCCAGGATCACAAACATATGGAAGCATAACAAAGATTATGCCAATACAAAACATAGCCACCACAACAATAAGTGGCAGGGATGTTGGAGAAATATTCATTACAGGAACAGGCTTTCAAGGAGCTAATGGCGGGGAAAGAGGACCTTTTGCATGGGTATGCTATGGAAATGCAGGAGCAATTTCAGGAATAAACCCTGTACTGAATTATGAATCAGATAACAGCAATGATATATACGTGACAGATGCAGACTGGACTTATTATAATGGAAATGCAGTAACAATAACAGGAAGATACGATGATACAGGAACTAATAGAGTGGTTCTTATGAGAATAAATGATGCAGAAGAGCATAACTTACTAGTGAATAATGCAAAATACATAACTGGTTCAACTATTGTTGGAGATGATGTCCTCATAACTGCAAAGAAAAATCACGATGGCGAATACCTTGGATGGATTGATGCATCTGATAATAAAGACAGATTGTTTGTGCTTGACTCAGCTGGAACAATAGGAAACAAATACCTTATAACAGGCACAAGAAATGGCGAGCAGCCAAGAGTGCTAATAGACCAAAACCCCGGAGTGTATGCATCAAACATAGCAAATGGAACAAGAGTGGTTGTATTAGAAGGCAGTAATGCAGTCAGCGCATTTGAGATTTACAATATGACTGTTGATAGCGGAGCAATCATAAGCGCAGTTGATAATGGTGGACTTACAGGAGATTATATTGATTTCGTGCTTGGCGGCAGATCCTTAGACAATTTATCAATATATCTTGACTTCCTGAACACAAGCCTTGCATTGTCAGCAATCAATCCCAACGGTACCATGCAGTTTACTGTTGACAAGATTGTTGGTATTGAAACAATGAGTCCTGATATTAACATACTGAACTTCCAGCTAAGATGGCAGAACTTTACTGGAACTTTTGACACAACAATGGGAACTTGTGTTGGGTGCGTGTTTG
>JAWABT010000052.1:0-5515 GCA_038884515.1 Candidatus Woesearchaeota archaeon
TAACAAAACCAGCTATTTTCATTTTACCTGCGATATGCTGGCTGAAGGCATAGATTTTACCTTAAAACACGATCCTTATTTAATCGGCAGAAAAGCAATCGCAGTATCTTTAAGCGATATTTCCGCCTGCGCGGGCATTCCGCGCTACTGCCTTATTTCATTGGGCCTGCCAAAAAACACTACCATTAAATTCACTAACAGACTTTTTAAAGGTATGCTTAGCATGGCACAGGAATATAAGTTAAATATCGTCGGAGGCGATTTAAGCAAGTTGAATAAAGTTGTCATTGATATTAGCATTTTGGGAATAGTAGAAAAGAACAGGTTAGTTTCAAGAAACGGCGCAAAAACTGGCGATATTATTTGTGTTAGCGGTGAGCTGGGAGGTTCGATGCGTGGCAGGCACCTTAAGTTTACCCCGCGCATAAAAGAAGCGCGGTTTTTAAGCGCTAAATTCAAAATTAAGCGAGAAAGATAGACTAATTATCACAAGACTGGCTAAGGATATAAAGAAAGAAAAGAAGCTTCCTCCTGAATTTGTAGAAGAATTGTCAAGGGTTACAAGCCAGGCGTATATTGCGTGGAAGAAAGCAAAGCAGACAAATAATTTCAAGCTTTTCGAGCCTCACTTGAAGAAAGTAATTGATTTGAAAAGGAAAGAAGCAAAATTGAGGGGCATTCCAGGACACCCGTACAATTCATTGCTTGACTGTTATGAAGAGGGAATGCGTGTTGAAAAGCTAAAGAAGACATTTGATTACCTAAAAAAAGAACTGGTGCCTCTGATAAGGAGCATCCAGGCAACAAAAACATACAAGGAACAGGACAGGATAATACCGCCAAGGAATGTTCCAAAGCAGGTGCAGGAAGAGATTGGAAAATTCATAAGCCAAAAGCTCGGGCTGAAGCTAGGAAAAGAATCAAGGTTAGATGAGACAGAGCATCCATTCACATCAACTTTGGGCATTAAAGATACAAGAATCACGACAAACTACAAGGAGGGCTTTCCTGAATCGTTTTTTTCAACAATCCATGAGACGGGCCACGCCTTGTACTCGTTAGGAGTCCCTGCAGAGTATGGCTACACTGTTGTTGGTGAAGGTTCATCTCTTGGCATGCATGAATCGCAGTCACGGTTCTATGAAAATGTGATAGGAAGAAACCCTGTTTTCTGGGAATTCATGCTTCCGCACTTAAAGAAATACAAGGAATTAAAAAAATACTCTCTGAAAGAATGGCAGCTTCTTGCAAACAAGGTTCGGCCGAGCTTCATCAGGGTGCAGGCAGATGAAGTGACTTATAACCTGCATGTCATCATAAGATTTGAGCTCGAGCTTGCATTGCTTGAAGGAAAGCTTGAAGCAAAAGACCTTCCAAGAGCCTGGAACCAAAAAGTCAAAGAATACCTTGGAATCACACCAAAAACAAACAAAGAAGGTGTCTTGCAGGATGTTCATTGGTCTCTTGGCCTTATCGGTTACTTTCCAACATATGCTCTTGGAAACATTTACTCTGCACAATTGTATAATGAAATGCTTAAAGACAATCCTGATATTATTTCTGAAATGAGGAAAGGGAAGTTTGACAGCATCTTAAATTGGCTCACAAAGAAAGTTTATGTTTACGGCAGGACAATAACAACAGAGGAGATAATCAAAAATGCCTGCGGCAGAGGGCTTGACCCAAAAGCATTCATTAATTATTTAAGGGAGAAGTATTCAAAGATTTACTGGTTCTAGGCATGATAAGCTTTATATATCAGTTCTGCAAAAACAAGGTATGTAGATGCTATATGAAAAAGGGGTTATTATTCACACTAATCTTAATGACAGCATTGGCAACTGTTGTTCTCGCGCAGAGTGATTCAATACCAACAATTCCTAGAATGACTAATTTTATGGGTGATAATGTTCACATAATCAGGGTGCAGGAGCTTTCTGAAAAGCTTGACAACCAGATAGCGACACTGGACACAAAGCTGAATGAACTTGAGACAAAGCTTGCTGAACTGGAGCAGATAAAATCAAACATGAACAGGCCTATGGATATATCAACAACAGGATACGCAGCCCAGCTGGAAGTAATCAATTCTCAGATGCAGGACATAAAAAGCTCTATGGATGAGCTGAACAGCATCAAGCAGGAGATTAAAGCGCAGAAAGCAGAGCAGCCAAAGAAAGATACCACAGCAATATATATTGTTGGCCTGCTGGCAATCAATGCAGTGCTTCTTGTCGCGACAATATACACTTTTGCGGCAAGAAAGCCAAAAGAAAAGCCAATCAAGACAGTCCACGAATATGTTGCCCGCAACCTTGATGAAGGTGTTGACGAGCACGAGATCAAGCAGGAATTATTAAAAAAAGGCTGGTCAACAAAAGAAATAGAGAAAGTGTTTGAAGAAATTAAGTAAAACTACTCTGTCTTCTTGAAATAACACTCAACTTCTTCATTTTCAATTAAATCATCAATAGTTTTACGGATATTATCTTCAGTCAGTCTTTCAACAATAACCAGGTTGTCAGGCATGCAGAAGTAAGCGCCTGATGCGCATTCACCTGTCCGCTTGTTCTTTTCGAACATATATTCAAGAAATTTAATTGTTGTGAAATTTGCAATATATTCTTGGCCGTCCCGTGTCTGCAGCTTAATATCAATATTTCATTTCGTAAGTTAATTGAACTGGTGGGCTAGCAATGTGGTCTGCGCAAATAATACCATCAAGTTTATCTTCTAGCGCATCTTTTTTAAATTTTTTAAATTTCACTTCAGTATCTATAAAAAGTTCAATTGTCGAGCTGTTATATTCTGCATTTACGCGCCCGTATCTATTAAGCAATTTTAAATACTGCGCTTTTTTTTCAGGTTTTAAATCGAAATCTAGAACTAACATAAAACCAATTCTGCCATGCAGCTTTATTTCACTTGTTTTAGCAGAATGAAAAACATAGTTCCAATCCAAATAATCGCCCCTGCACATAGCTTTTATTATAGATTTTAAAGTATATAAAGTTTACTGTATTTTTGCCTTGCTTTTCTTTGCAAGTAAATCGAGAAAACCTTGTGCCTGTATTAATCCTGAACCAAATGCGCATTTATTTATAAATTTTTTATTGGTAAAAATATAACTATCAGGGTCATACCCCTTAGCCAATTGATAAATAAAACCATCATCAATATATTTGGCACTTTTTCTTAAAACATCTGTAATCTCAATAGGGGTATACTTTACAGATTGTCTTTTTAGTAACTCTAATCCTAAAGCAATTATTCCCGTCACATGCGGTGCTGCAAATGATGTTCCAGTATCTATATGGTATCTGTAGTCTGGATGTATAGGATTGGAATATGCTGAAAAAATATCTTCTGCAGGAGCACAAATATCAACTGTTGGCCACATATTGCTTCGCTCATAAAACCGATATTCTTTGATATTACTCCAAATGCCACCTACCTAGATTACATTTTCAAATGCAGCAGGAAAAATTGCCCCGCTACCACTATTTCCTGCTGCAGCCACAATAATAATGCCATTTCGTACCGCTCTATCAATGAATGGTTTTGATACCAATATATATCTGGATGTACCCATACTGATATTAATAATGTCAATACCAGTTAGGATACACCAGTCCAGGGATTTATTTAAAATTTTAGTATTATCCATACTTTCTTTTTTTGACAAAATCTTTACAGGATAAATTTCTGCGTGAGGGCAAATAAAATTTTTCCCAGCGATTATGCCTGCAATCATTGTTCCATGGCCATCTTCATCAGAAGTATTGTCTGTGTTATCTATTTTGTTTATGCCTGCGCGACACACATCTTTCAATTGTTCATGAGTATCATCTACACCAGTATCAAATACAGCAATTTTTATATTTTTTCCTGTAACAGCATATTTACTTTTGGCATCATAAACTTGTGTCACAATCAGATTATCCAAAGAATTTTCTTTAGCTTTTGCAAGGTGGTTGGATAATGTTATCGTATTAATTTTTTCCCTACACTTAAATATATCTTCTGCGTTCCATATAAAAGACACTTCGCTGGCCATACACAAATACAACTTTTATTAATTTATAAAGCTTTTTGTTTATTAACCACAGGTAAGTAGTAATAATAAATATAAAGAATTCTCATCATAATATTTATAAACCACACAGAATTCAGCAATACTATGGTTTTAGAGAAACTAGGGGAGAGCCTTAAGGGAACCCTGCAGAAGATTGCAAAAGCTATTTTTGTAGATGAAAAGCTAGTTAATGAGCTGGTTAAAGATATCCAGAAGGCTCTTTTGCAGGCAGATGTTAATGTCAAGCTAGTCTTTGACTTGAGCCAGAAGATAAAGGAAAGAGCGCTAAAGGAAGAAACTCCTGGCGGGTTGACTAAAAGAGAGCATTTAGTGAATATTGTTTATGAAGAATTAGTTAAATTCCTTGGCGGGGACAAGGGAGAGCTGAACATAACTGACAAGAAGCCAAACAAGATAATGCTTTTAGGGCTTTTTGGTTCTGGAAAGACAACAACAGCAGGAAAGCTGGCAAGATACTTCACGAAAAGAGGTAAAAAAGTCGCTCTTGTGGGATTAGATATTCATAGGCCTGCTGCAATGCATCAGATAGAGCAGGTCGGCAAGAGTGTCAATGTTCCTGTCTTCCTCAGCAAAACAGAAAAAGACCCTTTGAAAATCTACAAATCATTTGAAAACGAATATCCTAAGTATGACATAATCATTGTTGATACAGCAGGAAGAGATGCCCTGAGCAAAGACCTAATTGAAGAATTAAAGAAAGTGCATGACCTTGTAAAGCCAGATGAGAACTTCCTGGTCATCTCAGCAGACATAGGCCAGGCAGCTCAGACACAGGCACAGACCTTCCATGAAAGTGCAGGAATAACTGGTGTTATTGTCACAAAGATGGATGGCACTGCAAAAGGCGGAGGGGCCCTTAGTGCATGTGCAGTTACAGGAGCTCCGATTAAATTCATAGGCGTTGGAGAGAAGATTGATGATTTTGAGCAGTTCAATCCTAAAGGATTTGTCGGAAGATTGCTCGGCATGGGAGATATTGAGCTTTTGCTGGAAAAAGCAAGGGAGGCAATAACAGAAGAAGAAGCAGAAGACATCCAGGCAAGATTCCTTAAAGGAGATTTCACGCTTGTTGACCTTTACTCTCAGATGGAAGCAATGAAAAAAATGGGTCCCTTGACTAAGATTATGGAACTGATTCCAGGAATGGGCCAACTGCAGCTTCCAAAGGATGTTCTTGAAGTTCAGGAAGGCAAGCTGAAGAAGTGGAAATACGCAATGGATTCAATGACAAAAGCAGAATTAGAGAATCCAGAGATACTTGATGCTTCAAGGATAGAGAGGATTGCAAAAGGTGCTGGTCTGAGCACAACAGACATCAGGGAATTATTAAAGCAATACAAGCAGGCAAAGAAGCTAGCCAAGGTTCTCAAAGGCGGAGCAGACACTCCTGAGAAATTGATGAAAAAACTGAAAGGAAAG
>JAWABT010000053.1:0-5370 GCA_038884515.1 Candidatus Woesearchaeota archaeon
TGACATATTGACTGGTGGTTCTTGACAAACCAACGGGGTGAGCACCTATGGCTGAAGATGAAGTTGAAGAAGATTTTGATGAAGAAGAATATGAAGATGAAGATTGAGTAAGTTTTTTTTTTTTAAATTTTAGTACTATTTTAAGTACTTTTCTACAGCTATTTGTGCTTTGGCAATCAAACTTTTCCATTCCTCATGGTTAAGCATTTTTTTGCCTCATATGGGCTGAGAAACTTGTATTGAGTGTGTTCTGGTGATATTTTTATCTTATCATCGCTTGTTGCAAGAAAGAATGTGAATACGCGGGTATTTCCTGTTTTGCTGGAGATGTAAGATGCCTGTTCTTTAAAGCCTTCAATTATTTTCAGATTTCTTATGCCAGTCTCTTCAAAAAGTTCTCTTTTTGCTGAAACCAAATCATCTTCAAAATGTTCTATATGGCCTTTTGGGAACTCCCAGTAATCTTTTTTATCAGCTCTCTTCAATAGAAGGAATTTTATGATGCCTTTCTCTTTCTTATAGATTATGAACCCCGCAGATTTCTCTATCATGCTTTGATTATTCCGTACCCTATTAATCTCCATCTCTGGCCTATGCTTCTTCCTATTGTTACTTTTGCTCCTTTTCTATTAAATAATTTTCTATTAAATATATAGCAAAATTTATTAATGTGTGTGTCTTAAAAATAGGATGGTGCAAAAAAATGGAAAAACAATATGAAGAAAAGCAGCCAGAAGAAAAATATATCAGCAAAACAAAGATTCCTTCACCATGGAGGCCGCCTTGTGCATGTGGTGTAGCGATGCCTGCAGAGTTGTACAATAAATTGCTTGACAAAGATGCAAAGAAAACTGAAGCTGATAAATAGAAATAGTGATTATTTCCTTTGGCAGCCTGAAACCTCAGAAATATACCAAATAAACAGGTATTTGTTTCAAGCATTAAGTAGTGATAGTGGTCTTTCTGATTTTCCTAAGGATATTTCTCAGGGTCAAAAGCAATTGCTTGAACCGTTTCTAGGTTATTCGCGAGTGCCGGCAGTGACTGCGTCTACAGAAGTTAAGACAATGATACTTCATTCTACCTGGAAATGCAATCTTAATTGTAAATATTGTTATCTTGATATTGATGGTGTTGAAAAAAAAGACATGTCTTTAGACACAATTCTTTCAGCAGTTGAGCAATTTTCAAAAGAAGGAGGGCTTTTCTTAGATATCTCAGGCGGAGAGCCTTTGCTTCGCAAAGATTTACCCATCATTGTCAAGAAAGGATATGATGAAGCATTAAGAGTCACGATAGTGACAAACGGCACTCTTCTAAATGCAGAAAAAATCAACAGCGTAAGAGAACATATACATCAGATAAGTATTAGCATTGATGGCTTTGGCAGGGCACATGATGATTTAAGGGGAGAAGGCACTTTTGAAAAAATGAGCGCAGTTCTTGATTTATTGCGTTCTTATCAAATTCCTGCGGGAGTGACTACTGTAGTAAATAAATCGAGTGCAGCACAACTTCCGGAATTGTATCGGTTTTTATCCTCATTTGGAGTTAAACAATGGAATCTTACCTTGTTGAGAGCTACTGGCCGTGCACGAAAAACAGGCATTGCTGGCGGGCAGGTTTTTCTTGACGATTTTCTTAAGACCACAAGTGAAGAAAAGAATATGGAAATTGTTGTTGACGAATCACTTCTGGGTCCAGAGATGCGTACGGTATTAAAGGAAATTTATGATTGGCATGCATATGCACGGTGGCATAATACCCTGACTGTGCTTCCTAATGGTGATTGTGTGGCTTGTGTTTTCTTCCCTCAAATTGTTTATGGAAATATAACACAAGATAGCATTTACTCGATATATAATTCGCCTGTGCGTAAAGAAGTGCTTAGCCTTAAAAAACCGTGTGATCGCTGCCCAATAGCTGGAAATGAGTGAAGTGATTTATTCCCCGGAATTTGTAGATTGGTATGACCGAGTTTATTATACTGATAGCATTACTCGCAGAGAGGTTAAGCTGCTTGAAAGTATTTTGAAAAATAAGCAAAAAATTCTCGATGTTGGCTGCGGGACTGGCAGGCATGCGCGTCTTCTTGCAAAAAAACACCAAGTCACAGGTATAGATGTCTCAAAAGCAATGATTGCATATGCACGCAAAAAATGCAAAAAAGCAAAATTCTTAGTGATGAGTATGCAGAATATAAATTTAAAAGATAAATTTGATGCTGCCATAATGATGGGTTCAACATTTCCTTATCTTACAAAAGACAGCGCCATTAATAATACTTTAAGAGGGATATGGCGTGTTTTGAACAACAAGGGCATATTTATATTAGCAGTTAATATTAATAATAAAAGGAAGAACTTTAAAAAAAGAATTTTTTGGAAGGATATGATTAAACAAGGAAATAAAATTCTTGAAATTCATTATGATATGCTTGTCAAAAATAAAATATTTTGGGTTAAAACCACTGTTTATAGAAAAATAGGAGACAAAATTTTAAAGCCATTAAAAGATGCTAAATTTGTTTCAAGAAGGTCTTTTACAACAAAAGAGATACTTAATTTCTTGAAGAAACAAGGATTCTTAATAAAACAGGTAATGCAATTTGGCAGGCAAAAGATTTTCGTCTCTGAAAAATCCGAAGCTTCTACTTAATCACTCCAAACCCTATCAGTCTCCATCTCTGCCCTATGCTTCTTCCTATTGTTACTTTTGCTCCTTTTTCTGCGCAGACTGGTCTTCTGAGGTTGCATTTTATCATGCCTTTGCTGAGGTCGCTTACTACTCCTACTGTTGCTGCTGCATTCACGTTTAGCATGAGTAGTTCTCCGAGTTTTATTGGTTCTACAAGTAGCTTGTCTTTTACTCCTACTACTCTTTCAAGGAGGTGTGGTTCTAGTTTTAGTTCGTTCCATACAGGGGGGAGTTTTCCTGGCAGGCCTACCATGCTTCCCACGAGCTGGTCTGATTTTACTACTGCAGGGTCTAGTTCTGTCATTATTGCCATGCTTCCTCCTGGTCCTACCTCGTCAAGTTTTGCCCCTCCTGCCATTATGCTGACTATTTTTGTTTTTAGTGGCTTCCATTGTTTTTCTTTTGCCTGGTAGCCGGGTAGTATTTCTATCTCTTGCCCTGTTTTTAGCTTGCCTTGTTTTATTGCTCCGCCAAGCACTCCACCAACTAGTTTTTCAGGAGTTATTCCTGGCTTGTTTATGTCAAAGCTTCTTGCTATGAACATTATTGGGTCTTTTTCTAGGTCTCTTTTTGGTGTTGGGAATTCTTCCTGTATTGTTTTTACGAGAAGGTCCATGTTTATTGAGTGCAGTGCTGACATTGGTATTATTGGCTTGTCTGCATATTTTGTGTTTTTCAAGAACTCTTTTATCTGGTCATAGTTCTTTTTAGCCTGTTCTTCTGTGACTAAATCTATTTTGTTTTGTATGATTATGAGCTTGTCTATGTTCATTATTTCTAGTGCCATGAGGTGTTCTTGTGTTTGTGGCTGTGGGCATTCCTCGTTTGCTGCGATTAGCAATAGTGCTCCGTCCATTATGTTTGCTCCGCATATCATTGTTGCCATGAGGCTTTCGTGTCCTGGGGCATCAACAATAGATGCTTTTCTCAATAGTTCTCCTTCTGTTCCGCATTTTTGGCATTTTGGCTTTACTGAGTAGCAGTCTGGCTCTGGGCATTTTGGGCATTTGTAGAAAGCAACGTCAGCATATCCTAATCTTATTGTGATTCCTCTTTTTATTTCTTCAGAGTGAGTGTCTGTCCATTTTCCAGACAGTGCCTGAACGAGAGTTGTCTTGCCGTGGTCAACATGACCTATCATTCCTATGCTTATCTCTGGCTGTGCTGGCTTCTCATGCTTTTCAGCTGGTTTTTCTTCAGAATCTTTTGCTTTCTTCTTTGCGGCCATCTATGCCTGAAAAATTAGTATTTGTTTATAAAGGTTACTTAATAGTAAGTAGCTAGTGGTCAGTAGCAGGTAGTACTAGCAACAAGTTACTTACTCATACCTTAAAGCATCCACTGGCCTCAGCTTTGATGCCTGGTATGCTGGTATTATTCCTGCAAGTATTCCTACAGAAACAGATACAGAGATTGCCATGAGCACTGCGTTCAGGGATACTATTCCTGATTCTCTTGCAAAAGGGGTTTGTCCCATCAATGATGGCAGCACTCCTGAAAGCATTGTTCCTGCAACTATGCCGAGTATTCCGCCCACAAATCCTATGAGTGCTGCATTCATCAGGAATATGAGAAGTATGTCTTTGTTTCTTGCCCCTATTGCTTTCATTATTCCGATTTCTTTTGTCTTCTCAAGCACAGATGTGAACATCGTGTTTGCTATGCCTACTGCTCCGACAATGAGCGAGACAGCTGCGAGCGCGACAAGGAATGTGTTCATTGTGTTCATCATTTCAGCCCTTGTCTGTTGCATCTGCTTGCTTGATGTGACAGAGAAGTCTTTTGTTTTTGATGTCACGTGCCTTGCTATCATAAGCTTGTTCTCTATTTTCGTGAGTGTTTCATTTAGCAGGTCTTCATTTCTTATTTTTATGACAAAAGTGTCATAGACGCCTGGCTTTTTGTCATCAATTATCTGGCACGCCATTGCTATCGGCATGTAGATGCTGTTGCTTTGGTCATCAAGTATTCCGACAATCCTGAATGCGCTGCCTTCTATTGTGAGCATCTTGTTTATTCCTAATGGCTGGTCAAAGTAAGATGAGGCAAGCCTTCCTCCTATGACTATGACGTTCTGGTCAGCTGAGTCAAGCATTCTTCCTTCTTTTATTTTGCTTGTTGTGACTTTTGACCAGACTTTCTGGTCAACTCCTGTCAGGGATACATCTCCTGACTTGCCAAGGTAAGAAACCTTAACGCTTCCTCTTATCTGCGTGTCAATGTAAGCAATGTCAGGTATGCCTTTAAGTGCCTGAAGGTCGCTTCTTTCAAGTATTGGCTCTTCCTCTGTTGCTATCGAAGAGCCCCAGCCTCTTCCGGGCCCTCCTGGCGGGCCATCGTCATGGTTTCCGCTTCTTCCTCCAAACATGCCTGCGCCTCTTGAGAATCCTGGCGACACTGTGACAATATCTCCTCCAAGCCCGCTGAGCCTTGACTGCATTTCCTGCTGCATCCCTTCTCCTAATGATACTATTGCGATTACTGCAGCAACTCCTATGACAATTCCGAGGATAGTGAGCCAGCTTCTAAGCTTGCTGTGCAAGACCATTCCAAATGCATGCTTGAAGCATTTGCTCGCTCTCATTTTGGCTTGCAGAAATTATTTTTTCTTGCTTCTTGGCAACAAGTCGCTGAGCTTGAAATCAGGGTCTCTCAGTTTTTTGCCTTTGTATG
>JAWABT010000054.1:0-5202 GCA_038884515.1 Candidatus Woesearchaeota archaeon
GATTTCTTCTGGATTCATTATGTATTCGTCTTCTTCTTTGAGTTCTACAAATCCTGGTGCTGCGTTGAAAAGCTCAAATGTTGAGAGAAATGCCATGTATCCTGGGTTCGGGAGTATTATTTCTTCGCCAGCATCAAGGCAGCATGCTCCTGCCATCATCAGCGCGTCCTGGCTTCCGCAGGTCACGACAATATTTTCTGGCTTTGCTATGATATTGTTGTCTTTTTTGAGTTTTTTTATTATTGCCTCTTTGAGTTCTTTTCTTCCTCCTGGAGGAGAGTAATGGTTGACTCTGTCAGCAATTTTTTTTGTGTAAGCAATTACCTCTTTTGGTGCTGGAAAGTCAGGCTCTCCTGGTCCAAGGGATATTACATCCTTGTGCTCTACTGCTATCTCAAGAAGTTTTCCTATCTCCAGCTCTGGGAGCTCTTGCTCTCGTTCAGATATGTGCACCATCTTTTTTAAATTAGAAAGAAAGTTCTGTTTATATAAATCTTTCTCTGGACTATCTTTTTTTATGTCCTACATGTGCTTTTCTTTTTTGCTTTGGCTTCTTTGTTATGTCAATATAGACATCTCTCAGTGACCATAGGGTCCAAACCGCATTGAGCAGGAGGAATGGCCAGCTGTAGATAATCCATGCATACCATACAAGCAGTGCTCCTCCAAGAAAGTTTGTGCCGTCATATATCAGGTCAGTGTCTTTCCAAATATGCGTCTGGTTCATCAAAAACGCCAGAAGAACTAGCACCATTCCGCATAGTCCAATCATTAAGGTTATGGTTATCATGTTTTGTGTTTTTTCTTTACATATATATAAATTTTACCATAAAATTAATAAACAAAACATGAAACCTTTTTATTGAGGTGGTTTTTATGCCAGACAAGATTGATTATCCTAACATGAAAGGTCTCAGGTTTCACAGGAATGCCTGCGTCCTGACTAATACAAAGCTTTATTCTCCTGAGCATGCTGCGATGAGCGGTATCTGCGCGAACTGCATAATGTGCGGCATGTGCGAGGTTGGGGCAAAGGCAAAATCAGGTCGTACATTGTTTCCAGGGCCTTTTGGCACTGCGCAGTTTGGTGCTGAAAAAAGGATGCCAAACATTAGTGACCTGCAGATTCTTCCA
Source organism: Candidatus Woesearchaeota archaeon (assembly GCA_038884515.1). Taxonomy (GTDB): domain Archaea; phylum Nanobdellota; class Nanobdellia; order Woesearchaeales; family ARS49; genus JAWABT01. The sequence continues at coordinate 1,135 of JAWABT010000054.1, forward strand.
GAACTGTATGGAGAAGGGTATTTCTTTACAAAAGTCACTTCAGAGACAAAGCTCGGTGGATTTAAATGCAGTGTTCCTTTGGTTATTGCAGGAATGGGTTCCACAAAGGTTGCCTCTGACAAGAATGATGAGCTAACGATTGGTGCTGCAAAAGCAGGAATCGTGAGAGTTCTTGGAGAGAACTATCTTGTCACATTCGGAGAGGAGAAGCTGAAGCATACTGTTGAGCTTTACAAGAAAAACCAGAAAAAAGGTTATGGCGGGTTTGTCATACAGATTAATGCAAATGAGCACAAGCTCGGCCTGCCAAAGCTTGCTGTCCAGCTCGGGGCTGATGCTATTGAGTTCAAGATTGGCCAGGGCGCAAAGCAGGGCCTTGGCGGAGAGATACAGTTTGAAGGCAAAGAGCTTGCTGAGAAATTCAAGAAAGCAGGGTACGAAGTTATTGATAAGGGAAATAATAAGTATGAGAGGCACGCTTTTCCAGGAAGCCTCTCAAGTGAATCATTAAGGGCGACTTTGAAAGAATACGCGAGCTATGGAAAGCCAATCTGGATAAAGACAGGAATGGGTATTGGCATAATCAAGCTTATCGAAGAGCTTGAGAAGATAAAGAAAGAAGAGAAAATACAGATAGACTGCTTGACTGTTGATGGCCATGGTGGTGGTACTGGAATGAGCCCTTGGCTTGTCATGAATGAAATGAATCTTCCTTCAGGCGCACTGTTCTCTGCTTTGAAGAAAAAGCCTTCTTTTGACATCCTGCTTGCAGGCGGCTATGCGTCTGGTTTTGATGTTGCAAAGGCAATGATGCTTGGAGCAAACGGGGTTGCTATGGGCAGGCCTTTCCTGATTGCATCAAGACAGCCAAACGGCATCGAGAATTTCTGCAAGGCAATTGATGAAGAGCTCAGGATGGTTTCTGTGACTCAGAAGGTGAACTCTGTTGAGAAGGTTGTGGGTAAAAGAAGTGCTTTATTCGCTCTTTCAAAAGATGCAGGCGAGATTTTTGGCGTGGCATGCCAGCCGAAAGATGTTTTATGAAATTTTCTTTTGATTCTTTCCTTATCTCGGCAAGTATGCTCTGGCTTATTGTCATGTTTTTCTCTTCTATTCCAAGTTCTTTGCACGCTTCCTCATATTTTTTTATGAATTTTTTGTAGTAATAGATTTTGTTCAGTGTCTTTACAGCTGACTTGAATGATTTTTTTGGCAGTATGTCCATATGGAATCTCTTGCAGGAATTCATTGTTTCATTTAATTTAGATATGTCTTGTGCGCGGCTGCCTATGCGTATTTTTATTTCAGTTGCTTTTGATTTTTTCTTTGCTTTTGCCAGGCCTATTAGGTAGCACATGATTTTTCCGCAGTAATAAACAGTCGGCCCTCTGTCTTTTTCTAAGTTCTCAGCCATGTAGTCAATTGCTTTTTGTTCATCTTGTATGAGCACAAGTTCTTTCAGCTTGTTTCTGAATCCTCTTATCCAGTCCATATTAATGTCTATGAATGCTGCCCGCCTGGTCATGTAGTATTCTGCCACGCCCTCGCTCAGCAGGTTGCATAATGTTGTGTGTAGCGAGAGCCTGCCGACATTTACGCGCTTGTGCTTGGCAAGCATGTCTTTTTTCAGCTTTTCATACTGTTCATATTCTTTTTTGTATACCCCGCGCAGGAGTTCTACGTGGTGCCTGAATTCGTGAAGAAGCAGTTTCTCAACAAACCTGTAGCTCATTTTTCCAGTGAAGTATTCTGGTGCAACAACCCTTCCGACAAGCATCCTGCCGCTGAGCTCAATTATTATTTTTGAGGGGCTGGATTCTTTTTCTTCATGAGCAGCGTAGTGCTCCCTGTATTCTCCAATCACTTCTATGTGAATCTCTATTTGTTTTGCGCTCAGCTCAAGAAGTTCTGGCATTTCATTTAGGACTTCATTTATTATTTTGTTCAGAAATTCGCTGCTTGTTTTTTTGAAGTAATCAAAGTCAGGGGGCTCTTTTTTCTTGTTAATCCATTTTTTGATTTTATGTATCTTGGGTATCTCATAGCTCTCTAGCTCTGTGGGCTTTCCTTTTTTGGTCTGCACTTTTATGAAGTCAGCAATGCATTTTTGAAAATCCTTGTTGTTAAATTCGTCCAAGAACTCAATTATCAGCTTGACTTCCCTGTCATCTGGATGCAGAGCATATTCTCTTGTTTCAGTCACCTTGCTTTTTTCTGCCATTATTTATAAGGATTTTTTTAAATTAATAAAGTTTTTGTTTTAAATTAACAAAACTTTAATATACCTTTTATATTTTATTTCTGCATATATGACAGTCAAAAAAAAGGTGAGAAGCAAAAAACCTGTTCTCGGCATAGTATCATTTACCTGCGATGAGGGCTGCCAGTTTGCTATTTTGTTCATTGAAGGGATTTTTGACCTTCTTGACAAGTTTGATGTCCAATACTTTCATTTGCTGAAGGAGAAGAACAGGGAGGCAAAGTTTGACCTGATGTTTGTTGAGGGTGCAATAAGCACAAAAAAACAAGTTAAGAAGCTGAAGAAGATAAGGAAAGACAGCAAATTCCTTGTTGCCCTTGGTGCCTGTGCCTGTCACGGCGGTGTTCCTGCTATGCGGAACTTCATAGACAATAAGGAGCTTGGCAAGTATGTATGGAATCAGAGGATGCTTAAAGACAGCATTCCAGCATCAGGCATAGAGAAATATGTCAAGGTTGATTATTATCTTTACGGCTGTCCTGTCATTAAAAAAGAATTTGTTGGATTCCTGGAAGGATTCCTCAAAGGAAAAATCCCTGAGCAGAAAACAACTCCTGTCTGTTCAGAATGCCCGAGGCAGGGAAAGCCAGAGTGCTTCCTCAGGCAGAGGGTTGAGTGCCTTGGGCCTGTTTCAAGGGCTGGATGCGAGGCAATCTGTCCTAAGAATAATGTTCCTTGTATGCTTTGCAGGGGCCCACTGCCTGCTGCGAATGTTGCAGGAGAGGTTGCCTTGTTCAAGAGCTTTGGGCTTGATGAGAAAGCAATCAAGGACAGGATAAGAATGTTCAAGAATATTGAATTAAAATGAAAAAGATAAATATTGATTACATAACAAAAATAGAAGGCCATGCCAAGCTTCACATAAAGATAGATAAAGGAGAGATCAAGGATGTAAAGCTTGACTTGTTTGAGGGCTCAAGATATTTTGAAGGCATCTTGAAGGCAAAAAGGTTTAATGACATGCCTCATATTGCTTCAAGGATTTGTGGTATTTGTTCTCCTGTGCATCACCTTACTTCTGTAAAGGCAATTGAGAAGGCGTTTGGTGTTGAGCCTTCTGCTCAGGCACAGTTATTGAAAGAGATGCTTAATATTGGTGGAATAATTCAGAGCCATGTCCTGCATCTTTACTTTCTTGCATTGCCTGATTATACTGGGCACTCTAATGCAGTTGAGATGGCTCGTGACCATCCGCAGCACATAAAGAATGCTTTGTGCATAAAGCAAGTCGGAAATGCATTGGTCAATACTGTTGGCGGAAGAGATATTCACCCTTACACCCTTGTTCCTGGGGGTTTTTCAAGAATACCTGCAAAAGAGCAGTTCAGTGATTTGTTGAAAAAATTAAAAGAGTGTGTTGAGAGTGCAAAAGATGCAGTTGAGCTTTTCTGTGGTATTGAATATCCCGAATTTGAAAGGAAGACAAAGCATTTTGCTTTGAAAGGAAAAACTTTTTTTGCTCCGACTGAAAAGATTGCCTGCACAGGTGCAGATGAGTGTTTTGCTGTTCCTGATTATGAAGCTCATTTCAGGGAGTATTTCAAGCAGGGAAGCACTTCTGAGTTTGCAAGGGCCGGCGAGAAAGATTACATGGTCGGTGCATGGTCAAGAATACTGAACAACAAAGAATTGCTGTCAAAAGAATCAAAAAATCACGCGAGATGCATAATGCCAAGAGAGCATAATCCGTTCATGAACAATCCAGCCCAGGCAATCGAGATTCTTGAAGGAATGAACAGGTGCATTGAGATTATCGAGACAACTGATTTCAAGGATGAAACTCCGCCTATGTTCAAGCCAAAGGCAGC
>JAWABT010000055.1:0-5106 GCA_038884515.1 Candidatus Woesearchaeota archaeon
TTTCAAGATTTCTAAGCAATGCCTTGGGCCTGCAAAGTTTGACAAGAAAGGCTGTCTGGACATGAAAGATTTGCCGAAAATAAGCAAGGCAGCTATTAATGATCTTATTAAAGACCTTGAAGACGATATTATTGAAGCAATAGATATAATGTATTGGAATGGAGACCACGTGCATCCAATAGATATTAAGTATAAAACGTATATTGGGCTGAAAAAAAATAAAAAATCAGGAACAAGAGAGGTAATTGTGTACAATCCTGATAACAAGATGATTGAATTAATTAATTACTGCGTTCACAGGGAAATTATTGAGCAGAAAAGAGACAGGTATTTTTCATAAGCTTTATAAACTCCCTTTTATTTATTTTTTTTACAAAAATAGAGAGGGGGTTTGATTTTTATGGGAAAGGAAATTCAACCGATATTCATATTACCTGAAGGGACTCAAAGGACTACTGGAAAGAGCGCGCAAAGAAATAACATAATGGCTGGAAAGCTTGTTGCTGAAACAGTCAGAACAACTCTTGGCCCTAAGGGAATGGACAAGATGATTGTTGACAGCATGGGTGATATCACTGTTACAAATGATGGTGTGACAATTCTTGAAGAGATGCATGTTGAGCATCCTGCTGCAAAGATGGTTGTTGAGATTGCAAAGACCCAGGAAGATGAGATTGGTGATGGAACAACAACTGCTGTAATAATTGCAGGAGAGCTTTTGAAGCAGGCAGAGGAGTTGCTTGACCAAAATGTCCATCCGACTGTTATTGCTAAAGGTTACAGGCAGGCTGCTGCAAAGGCAATTGAGATTCTTAATGAAATCAGCGAAGAAATAACAGAAAAAGATGATGCGACTCTGAAGAAAATTGCGATGACCGCTATTACAGGAAAAGGCGCTGAATCTGCAAAAGAAGTCCTCAGTGATATTGCAGTCAAGGCAGTCAAGAAGGTTATTGAAAAAACTGATAAGGAGCTTGTTTTTGACAAGGAAAACATTAAGCTTGAAAAGAAAATTGGCGGTGCTGTTGAGGATACTGAACTGATTGATGGCATTGTGATTGAGAAAGAGGTTGTTCACTCTGGTATGCCTAAGCTGGTGAGCGATGCTAAGATTGCTCTTATTGATTCTGCTGTTGAGATTAAAGATACTGAGATTGATGCAAAGATTTCAATAACAGACCCTATGCAGATGCAGGCTTTCCTTGAGCAGGAAGAGAAAATGCTGTTGAACATGGTTGAGAAGATTGCTTCTTCTGGAGCAAATGTTGTTTTGTGCCAGAAGGGAATTGATGACATGGCACAGCATTTCCTTGCAAAGAGAGGTATACTTGCTGCGCGAAGGGTGAAGAAGTCAGATATGGAAGCTATTGCAAGGGCTACTGGCGCAAGGATTGTAACTAATTTTGATGATTTAAGTGCAAAAGACCTTGGAAGGGCTGGCTTTGTTGAAGGCAAAAAGCTTGGCGAGGAAGAGATGCTTTATGTGACTGGATGCAGGAATCCTAAGTCAGTGACTGTTATTGTCAAAGGCGGGACTGAGCATGTTGTTGCAGAGGCAAAAAGGGCTATGACAGATGCTATTGGTGATATCGCGGCTGCATTGAAGAATGGCAGGGTTGTTGCTGGTGCAGGAGCTCCTGAGGTTGAGGTTGCAAAGCAGTTAAGGAAGTATGCAAATAGCCTTTCAGGAAGAGAACAGCTTGCTGTTCTTGGTTTTGCTAATGCTTTAGAGGTTATTCCAAGGACTCTTGCTGAGAATGCAGGCCTTGACCCTATTGATGTTCTTACTGAGATGAAGGCAGCTCATGACCAGAAGAAAAAATGGGCTGGCATTGATGTCTTCAAAGGAAAAGTTGTTGATAGCTGGCAGGCAGGAGTTATTGAGCCTTTGAAGATAAAGACTCAGGCAGTCACGTCAGCAGCAGAAGTCACCCAGATGATTCTTAGGATTGATGATGTTATTGCAGGCGGAAAGATGCCAGAGGGCGGAATGCCTGGCATGCCTCCAGCAGGCAGTCATCCTGGAATGGAATAAATCTTTTCTTTTTTTCATCGAAATATTTATAAACAAAATAGTATATGGTAGTGAATATACATTTAAAAATCAAAAAGTGGTGATAAAGGATGGTTGATGAGCTTAAGGATATTTCTATACCAAATGAGGAAGAGGAATATGAGCTTCTGCCTCACAAAGAGATTGAAGAATTGAAAAGCGAGTTGCAAAAGCTTAAGGAATTTGAGATAACACCGACAAAAAAATTGAGTGTTTCCCTTCTTGAGCTGAATAAGAAGCTTGACAAGTTACTTGCTATTTTTGATGAGGCAACACACATGATTAAGTCCGAGGAGATGGGCTTGACTTTCAAGGAACGAATGAAGCCTATTTCTGACAAGATGGACAAGATTCTTGAGCAGAATGCAGATATTGCAGAAGGGATTGTTGCTATTGCTGACATGGTGAAGGAGATGAAAGGTGTGCAGAAAACTGCTGAAAAAGAGGAAGAGCTGGGAACTCCTGAGTTTGACTTTAAGCCAGAGTTTCCTATGGCCCCACCTGCTCCTGGTGTTCTTCCGCCAATGCCTCAAGGACCTCGACCGCAGATGCCTCCAAGACCAATGGCTCCCCCGCCTCTACCGCCTAGAAAGCCAAGGACTTTTGGGATAATATGATTTCTGAAGAGAGCTTGGAGAAGGAATTTGACCTCGGCAAGGCAAGAGTCTTGCTTTATTATCTTGGTAGGTCAAAGAAGAAGCTTGAGGAGAGGGAGTTTGCAAGAAGAAAGCTTGAGACAAAAATAAAGCAGTTGAAGAAGATTAGCACAGAATCTGTTAAGAAGCATGTTGAGGAGCTTGAGAGGCATATTGCAGATGCTTTAAGAAAAGAAAAAGGAATACTCACTGCGCAGATGAACGAAGAGAATGAGCACAAATCAATTGCAGAGAAAATAGAACTTCTTGAGAAAAAGCTTGGCAGGTATCTTGAGACAAGAGAGGCAAGGCAGAGAAGGATAAAAGAGCTTGAAGCAAAGATAAAAGCGCAGACAGGTACGAAAAGAGAAGAGATAAGTGATATTGCCCACCAGATAAGAAGCCTTGAAAAAATATACAATGAAGCGAAGAAGAACAAGAAATTCCCTAAAGCAAGACTGTCTGCTGTGAAGAGAAAAATAGAGATATTGAAGGAAAAATTAAAGGTTCAAAAATAATTAAAGGTCTTTTGCCATTACTGTTCTTCTGTTGTTTGCCTTTGCCCTTTCAAGAGCATCTCTCACTAATTGCTCTGTTTTCTTGTTAAGGGCATCTGCAAAATCACCAGATACATTGAAGTCTCCTGCAATTTCTTTTATTTTTGCTTTGACTACAAGCATTTTTTCACCTCAAAACCCAATATTCTCTTATTCTGGCAGAATGAGTTTATAAATTTTTTGGCAAATTACCTGTGCGTAAACCAGAACTTCAGTAAGTTTCCTTCTTTTGAGTCAAGTTTTGCAAAGAATCTTCTTTCTAATTGCACAATGTCTCCTGGTTTTAGTTTTGACATGCCTGATTCTCCTAGGCCTTTGATTGTTGTTTTGTCTTCAAGCAGGACTTCAACATTAACTAAGTCTTTTGATACTGGTAGCCAGTGTATTATTGCTTCTCCTTTGTCTTTGTAGTCTTCGTATTCTTTGCTTGTGAATGTGTATTTGTTTCCTTTTTTCTTGAAGTTGAGGCAGTCCATGAGGCGGTATAGTTTTCCGTCTTTTAGTTTTGCAATGTCTTCTTTGCTTATGTAAAACTTGTCATTGCAGTTAAACTTTCTTTTTCCTCTTTTTGGATAGTCTGGGTGCATGTCAAGCTCTACTTTTTGCTCAGGCGCTCCTTCTATTGTTATTTCTTCTGGGTCATTTATGAAGAAGTATCTGTTTGATGTTGGCTCTATTATTTCTCTGTTGTTTGCGTTTAGTGTTTTGAAGAATTCTTCTCCTGTGACTGTTTTGTCATTCAGGGTGAGGCCCATGTCTATTGCGAATTTGGTGAATGCTTCTGGCTGGTATCCTCTTCTTTTTAGTGCGGGAATAAATGGCAGTCTGATGTCATCCCAGCCGTCATACTCGCCGTATTCTATTTTTTGTTTTGTTTTTGTCTTGCTTATCTCTAGGCCTATGAAATTGATTCTTCCCCAGTTTTGGTATGTTGGTCTTTTCCAGCCCATATAGTCAAATATGTATTTTTGCCTTTTTGCATTGTCAGCGTGCTCTTTTCCGTTTATGACGTGGGTTATTCCCATTAAATGGTCGTCAACAGCGACTGAGAGGTTCATTAGTGGCCATACTCTGTGTTTTGTTCCCTGCCTTGGGTGAGTGTGGTCATTTATTCTCATTGCAGGCCAGTCTCTCATTGCTGGGTTTGGGTCTTGGACATTTGTTTTGATTCTTACTACTGCCTCTCCTGGCTTGTATTCTCCGAACATTTTTTTCCATCTTTCCTGGTGTTCTTTTACTGATAAGTTTCTGCAGGGGCATGGTTTTTTTGCCATGATTAGGTCGCGGAAGATGTCTGGGTTGCATGTGCAGATGTATGCATTTCCCTGGCTGACTAGTTTTTCAACAACATCATAGTAGTGTCCGAGCCTGTCTGATTGTATTGCAATTTCGCTTATGTTGTTTTTTGTTAGCCATTTCGCGTCTTCTGGTATTTGCTTGTATGCTGGCTCGTATAGGTTTTCTGGGTTTGTGTCTTCTATTCTTAGTATGAATTTTCCGTGGTATTTTCTTGCGTATTCTGAATTGATTAGGACTCCGTATGCATGGCCTATGTGCAGCGGCCCTGATGGTGATGGTGCCATTCTTGTGACGAATTTTCCTGGAACTGCATTTGGCAGGTCTTTTAGCTCTTTCTTTTCTGCTTTTGGTTTTTCTTCTAATAGTTCAGGTGCTATTTTTTTTAGTTCTTCTTCTTGTTTTTTTATTCCGAGCTTGTTTACTTCTGTGATTACTGCCTGCAGGTCTTTGCTTAGTGTTTTCATTTCTGCTTTTAGCTCAGGATGGTCTGACAGTATCTTGCCTATCACAGCGCCCATGTTTGCCTTTCCACCATACTTCAAAGCATTTTGCAGAGCCCATT
>JAWABT010000056.1:0-5065 GCA_038884515.1 Candidatus Woesearchaeota archaeon
CATTAGAATTATCCGTGTTAAGAAGGTCTCTTAGCTTTTGCAATGGACCTGTTCCCATGCTATACAGATACAGATTTTTCATAGTCAGGAGTCCTTTAAAGAAATGGCCTAGTTTTTCTTCAATTGCTTTCAATGTACTGCTATACATATCTGCAGTGTACCTGTCAGAAACAACAATATCTATCGGGTAATCAGCATAGAGTCTCTTTTTACCTTTCCTGCTTATTTTACCTTTGATAAGATGTTCTGGCTCTGCAAATCCAATACAGCCAGGTATTGCTTTCTTCAGCTGCTGGGCAAAAACATCACCTTTTACATCTTCCTCACCATTACTCAGCACAAAAACAGTCGGCTTTCCAGCATTGCCTGGAATCTTTTTATGATTTATCCTGAAGTATGCTTTCTGAAACAGCAAGAATGTAGAATACGAAAATGTATCAAAAGCATCACCCAAATACTGCTGTTCCTTGAATCTTCCATTAGCGAGCACATCACTTGTTTTTTTAGCAATCTCGTCAAGAGTGTTGCCTGAGATAAGTAAATACTGCTGTCTTCCGGGGATTCGCGTGAAGAAATCATCGAGTCGTGAAAAAATATTTCCTGATGGCTTTTTTGCCAACAGCTCCCTTACTTGCGCCCAAACAGTATTGTAATACTCTGCTGTCTTAAAATTCAAGCCATACTTATCAATTTCAGGAGAGAACTTATTTATCAACAAAGCATCATTATCCCGCAATTTTTGCACAAGTGTTGCGTGCTTAACCCTGTGCCTTATTGCGTTCGCGACAGCCTCTGCTGTTTTTAAGAAAATATTGCCCCTGAATCCATCAATCGCAACAACATTGCATTTGCCATCAAAAACATCTTTAGGCGTCGTAATGCCTACATATCTCTCTCTGCCCTTTTCTAGGCATTTGAAATATTCACTGGCTTTTTCAGCAAGAGGGCTGTCAAGCATGCCTATTGTTGTGATATTCTCACTTTGCATTGCTTGAGCATATATCTTGCTGAAAATCGCAGAGGCAAAAAGGTCTATTGCTTCCGGATTCTTGTTTGCACCAACATCATTTATGTAAAAAAACTTGTCATCATCGTAAGGCATTTTTGTTACAAGCGAAGGGTGTATCTGTAGGTGCTTTCCCCTGTACAGAAAAGTAGCTATGGGCTTGCAAAAGCGCCATGCCAAGAACACAGTTGCCGCACTGTTTCCACTTGAATATCCAAAATCCAATTTGCCATCATTTGAATTAGCAGGCTTCAGGTCCTCGCAAATTGCCTTAATTGTTGTATTTGCACTGCCATGAGACTTGATTGTTCCGCCCATTGGAAACGCATCCGGGCAGTGCCTGAATTCTATTTTGCTAGAATCATGGGAAAAATTTGAAAGTGCATCTTTTACTTTTGGCTCATCGCCATACGCAATTAATTTTACGCGCCTGCCACAGTCCTTGCTTGCCCTTGCAAGAGCTTCTGCAGCACGAATATAATGAGGGTAGTGCTTGCCATCTATGTAATCGTCTCCACCCATCATGTCAATTCCGCAGTGCATTCCTGTATTTTCTTTTTCCATTTCTCTCTGCTCTTTGTTAAAAATAAAATCAAATATAAATAATGGGCCTGCCGTGATTTGGACACGGGACCGCTCGATCTATGAACTCTTGTTCAGTCAATGGAGACAAGGTCTTCACTGATGAATCTTCCGAAGAAGATTCGCGAACTCGAATTTATCAGTCGAGTGCTCCACCAGGCTAAGCTACAGGCCCAATTGTTAATGTTGCGAACCTGCCATTGCTTAATTCTGGTTCGCTAGTGCGACCTTGTGTCGCACATGTTTCGATCAAATCTTTTTTAAAGATTTGGTCGGTTACTCCACCAGGCTAAGCTACAGGCCCAATTGTAAGTCCATAACTGCGAACCTCCAGCTTAAAGCGGTTTCGCACGCGCCACCTTGTGTGGCGCTTTTTGATCAAACTTTCCTAAAGTTTGGTCGGTTGCTCCACCAGGCTAAGCTAAAGGCCCAAACTAATGATTCTGCCTGATGTTACTCTCTTAAAACAAGGAGTGTTTTATAAAATTTGTGCTTTTGCACACTGGCCAACCACCCATAACCTATTTAAAGCAATATTAACTAATTCTCTTTATGCAGAGCATCAAAATAGAAGAAAAATCAGGAGAACCTGTAATAAACCTAGCTTTAGACACTATCTCAAAGAAGAAGCAGGCTCTTGTGTTTGTGAATGCAAAGCGCTCTGCTGAAAAATGCGCAGAAGAAATAAGCAAAAAAATCAAGGAAACAAATCCGGAATTAACAGAACTTTCTGAAAAAGCGCTAGGAGCATTAAGCAGACCAACAAAACAGTGCGAAAGATTAGCTCTCTGCCTCAAGAAAGGAGTAGCATTCCACCACGCAGGCCTGCACTCAAAACAAAAAGAAATTATTGAAGAAAATTTCAAGAAAGGAAAAGTAAAAATAATCTGCTGCACACCAACACTTGCAGCAGGGGTTGATTTACCAGCATTCCGCTCAATCATCAGAGATGTAAAAAGATACACAAACATGGGCATGCAGTATATTCCTGTCTTAGAGTACCTGCAGATGGCAGGGAGAGCAGGAAGGCCATCATTTGACACGCACGGAGAAGCAATACTCATTACAGGAACAGAACCTGAAAAAAAAGCAGTCTATGAAAAATTCGTGCTCGGAGAGCCAGAAGAAATTTATTCAAAACTTGCAGTCGAGCCAGTGCTTCGGACATACTTGCTTTCACTGATTTCAACAAAAGTAATACAATCACCTGATGAGATTTATGCTTTCTTCGGAAAAACATTCTGGGCACACCAGTTCAAAGACACTGCAAAACTCAGAAAAAAAATAGACCAGATGCTCAAGCTACTTGAAGAATGGAAATTCATACAGCTATTGAGCGGAAGCTACAGGGCAACCTTGCTGGGAAAAAGAGTTGCAGAGCTATACATAGACCCTTTGACAGCAAATCACTTTATACATTGCATGCAGAGAGCAAAAGATACAAAAATAACTCCCCTGTCCCTTCTTGTCATGATATCAAACACCCTTGAGATGGCTCCCCAGCTAAGGGTAAAGACAAAAGAATATGATGACATTCAAGAACAGATGGCAAAACACGAGGTATACATGCTTGACAAAGAACCCAGCATGTTCGAACCAGAATATGAGGATTACATAAATGCATTCAAGACAGCAATGATGTTTGATGACTGGATAAATGAAAAAGACGAAGAGCAACTGCTTGAGCAATACGACATAAGGCCCGGAGAGACACGAGCAAAACTTGAAAGAGCAGAATGGCTTCTATACGCGCTTTCTGAGATCGCAAGAATAAACCAGCAGCAATTTGTCCTCAAAGACATTGCAAAACTAAGATTCAGACTGAAGCACGGAGCAAAAGAAGAATTGATTCCACTCTTAAAACTGAAAAATATTGGTCGCGTAAGAGCAAGAAAACTCTTCAGAGCAGGAATAAAAGACCTCAGAGATGTGAAAACAGCACAGCTCGAACAGCTTAGCGTGATTCTCGGAAGCAAAAAAATAGCACTGGGCATAAAACAACAGGTTGGGGAGAAAATAGAAGAAGAAACAGAAGGAACACTGAAAAAATTCAGATAACAACTTAAAAACTAAACAGCAACACTTAAATAATTACTTCATTTTTTTCTTCTCTTATGAACAAATACGATCTTCACATACATACGCATTATTCTTCCTGCTCCAGAATCAAGCCTGAAAAACTATTGAGAATTGCAAAGAAAAAAGGCCTAAATGGAATTGCTGTAACAGACCACAACACAATAAAAGGCGGACTGGAAACAAAAAAACTAAACAAAGACAAAAATTTTGAAGTAATTGTTGGCGCTGAAATAAAAACACCCCAAGGAGAGATTCTTGGATACTATCTTAACAAGGAAATAAAATCAAAAACACCTGCAGAAGTAATCAATGAAATACATTCACAAGGAGGAATTGCAGTCATAGCACACCCATTCACATGGGGAATCCTAAGAAAAGCAATGAATGTCGATTGGGACGAAATTAAAAAAGTTGATGGATTTGAAACATTGAATGCAAGAATGACTTTCAGATGGGAAAATGAATTAGCCCAGCAATTCGCGCAAAAGCAAAAGATTGCACAAACAGGGGGCTCTGATGCACACTTCTATTACGAAGTGGGAAGGGCATACACGCTCTTTGAAGGCAGCCTGAAAGAAGCCATAAGAAAAAAGAAAACTTTTGCTGAAGGAAGAATAGCACATATCCCATTTGGCAGGGGCCTTAGCCTTCTGAGGAAAATAGCAGTTAAATTTATAAAATAGTGCCTCGTTTGTTATTAAATACAAGAGGTGACTGTTTATGGATAGACTTGAGGCAATAATCCTAATTGTAGTTATTCTAGCAGCAGTTATTGGGTTATATTATATCTATGCAGGAACAGGAGAGGCAATACGAATGCTTCCTGGTTGTGAAGGCGGCTATACCTTGAGGCTGACAACAGTTGGGCTTAAACCAACATTGTCTGACGAGTATCATTTCAGGGGATTAACAGGAACAGTTGAACTCATAGGCATCAAAGGAGACAAAGCCAAGCTAGTTATTGATGGAGTTGAAACGCCATACCTTGGCTTCCAGCAGGTGTGGTTTGGAGACAAAGTTGCTGTCAAGATGAGTGAGGTTAAACCTTCATCTGTATCATTTTGCCTTGCATCAAATGTGGCAACATGCACAGAATACGTATGGAACTATGAAACAAAAAGAAGAGAGTGCAAGAGCTGGACAAGCCAAGCAGATGTATTATATAAGTAAAATATAAATAAATTTTAATTTTTTTTATCTTTTTCTTTCATTTTGGAAAGATACTTTTTTAAATGCAGGATAACTACACAGGAATATACGCCCCTGTAGTATAGCTTGGATAGTACGCGAGGTTGCGGACCTTGAAACCGGGGTTCAAATCCTCGCAGGGGCGTTTATTAACTTAGTCAAAATATTTAAAAATAAGTTCTTATAGGGAGCTAACTATGTATCAGGAAC
>JAWABT010000057.1:0-5060 GCA_038884515.1 Candidatus Woesearchaeota archaeon
TGAGATAATGCCAAGGGAAAAAGCATGTGAGATTCCTGCCTTAGTCAAATTGAAGAAGCTTTTGCCAGAATCAATAAAAGACATTCGTGTTGTTTCAATTGAGGGCTTTGACCAGCAGGCATGTGCAGGCGCGCACGTGAAGAATCTTTCTGAGATAGGACAGATAGAGATTATTAATTTGGAGAATAAAGGAGCTAGTAGGAGAAGGATTTATTTTAAGATTAAGTCTTCTTAAAGCATTTCTCTTTCACCAGCTCATGTATATAATCCCATCCTGGAAATTCTATCCAGAAAATTCTTTGGCCCATGTAAGGGCCCGGCTCTCCGCCTCTGTAAGTATTTTGCCCAACATAGCAGAAGACAGTATAATCAAACCTTTCCATTGATGGCACTGGCCCGCCATAAGGGCACTTTCTTGCGTGCACCTTGATTTTCTCATCTCTTTTGATGTGATATTTCTCGCAAAGTTCATTCAGTATCACGTGAGCTATTCTTTGGTTTTTTATTATTGGCAGGATTCTGTCAAGTTCTGGTTTTCTTACATGTCCAAGCTCAAATGCTTTCCCAAGCCTTGAGAGGAGGTCGTCAATTTCTGGTATGTCTTTGAAGAATGTTTCATTATTCAGGGGATAAACACACTCTGCAGTCAGTTTATCTGCATTGCAGTGTGCAGAAACAACATTTCCTAAATCTACTCTGAGATACCCGTCAACCTCATTCCGTTCATAAGTGTATTTTGGCCCTTCTGGAAGGCAGAGAAGTGTTCCACTCTCTTTGTAATGGTCAGAACTATGATATTCTTGGCGCTTTTCAGCATTTCTGAACTCAGGCTTTAGAGTTATAATTTTGCTTTGGACTACAAAGAAATTATTGTACTCTGGATATGCAAATCTGTTTTCTAAATCACCCATAAATCAATAGAAATATAGGAAATATAAAAAGTTATGTTACATTTGATATTACAAGCCACTGGACATCCTCCCACAGGATATTTAAACAAATTTTTCTTATTATTTGTTTATGATTAGAGAGAGCTTTATCTTTCTTGATAAGATAGGAAAGAGGGCAGAGCAGAACATATGGAAGCAGGGCATTTCTTGCTGGAATGATTTCCTTGATAAAGAAAGCATTAAAGGAATTTCAAAAAAGCGAAAAGAATTGTTTGACCTTCAATTATTAGAAGCAAGAAGAAAGCTCTTGCAGGATGATTCAGAATATTTTGCAAGACTGTTCCCTAAGACTGAGCACTGGAGATTATATGAGCATTTCAGAGACGAAGCTTTATTCCTTGATATTGAAGGAAATATATCTGTTATAGGACTTTATGATGGTTATGAGACAAAAACTCTTGTGAGAGGATTTAATTTTGACAAGAGATTGCTTGAAAGTATTGTTTCAAATTATAAAATTTTAATCACTTTCAATGGCTCTGGCTTTGACCTTCCTTTGCTGAAAGGTTACTTTAATTTCATTCCTCACATTGACTTAAGATTTGTCTGCAAGAAGATTGGCTTGGAAGGCGGACTTGAAATAATAGAAAGAAAATTGAAGGTCAAGCGTGCTGAAGATACTTTCAAGGATGATATTGATATTGCTTTCTTGTGGAGAAGGTGGTGGATGACTGGTGAAAGAAAGTATATTGATTTGCTAGTGAAGTATAATGAGGAGGATATAATAAATCTGAAGCAGATTGCAGATTTTGTGATAAAAGAGCTTTGGAAGAAAACTAGAGCTTGCACTCAAGAGCAAGAAGTGCTTTTGCAAACTCCTTCATTGACTTGAACCTGTCGCTCTTATTGCTCACTGCCCTGTGGAGTATGTCATCAAATTCAGCGTTGCCTGAGCTTGGAAATTCTATGGCAGGATCGCTTGCTATGTACTCACAATATGCTATTTCTGTTTTGTATTTGCATTCGATTTGCTGAACAGGATTTTTTGGGTGGTCCCAGAACTGGATGTCTCCAAGCACAAGTGCCAGTGTGTATATGTCTGTTCTTGGCGTGTGTTCTGGCATTGTTTTTCCTTCTCTTGCGGCTATTGCTCCTGCTGCCTGTGTTGGTGAGAAATAAGGTATGGTTCCTGCTTCTGTTTTCATTTCTCTTTTGCCAATCACTTCGTATGTGCCGAAATCAATTATTTTTGGCTCATTATTTTTTGTAAGCACGACATTTGATGGCTTTATGTCTCTGTGGACCAGGTTGTAATTTTCGTGTATGAATGCAAGCGGTTCTGCGATTTTTCTTGCAACAGTTATTCTTTCTTTTAAAGAAACATTTGTTATGGTTAATTTCTCAAGGTCTCCACCGCCAACGTATTCTGTCACGAAATAAGGAATTGCTACTGGAAACCTTCCTTTTCTTACTGCTCTTTGGAAAGCAGGGTATCTTGTTGGGTATTTTGTTCCCGTATCAGTGACTTTCACAACACCTTGTCCGTGAAGCATGCTGCCCAGCCCGTATGTTATGTCTGCTTCTGCCCTGAATCTTTTTTTCTTGATTTCAATATCTTGTGGTGAATAGAATGATTGCGTGACAAGAGCTTTTATTACTTTATCATCTCCTGATTTTTTTTCTTTTGCCTTAAGAACATACGTGCTCTTGTCAAAGCTTGCTGAGAGTGTTTGCGTTATGGTATATTTGTCTTTGAATAGTATTGAAAGAAGTGTTAATACCTGTGCAGTGTAGCTTGCGCGTGTAAATTCATAAGGGATTATTCGAGTGGCAGTTGTTTTAAGATATTCGTATCTAGCTTGATTTACTTGTGGCACGATTGTGGTATCATCCGCAAGTGTCAATATCTCAGTGCTTTCTTTATCTCCCATCATCTTCACTCACTCAAATTCATACTCGCAAATACAAATAAACAGCTTAATGCGATAATAACTGTTTATAACGAGCAGAGTTCGAGAGATTAGGGGGTCGTATTTAAAGGTTGCGATTCCACAAAGCTTATATATTGTGTGGAATGATTAAAGCTTATGGCAGTATATGACAAGAGAAGAAAAAAGCACTCGCAGTATTTTGAAGGCATCCTGCAGTTGAGAGAGCCGACAGAGGAAGTGCTGGATTTCATAGACAAGGAGTTTGCTAGGAATCCTGATGTCTGGATTGCAAAAGAAGTCAGGATGCCTAAAGGAATTGACTTATATGTCTCTTCCCAGAGGTTCTTAAGGGCTCTTGGCAAGAAGTTGAATGACCATTTTTTTGGCATACTTAAGTTCAGCAGGAAGATTCATACAAAGCACCAGCTGACAAGCAAATCCCTATACAGAGTTTATGTGTATTTCAGACCCCTGAAACTAAAAAGAGGGCAAACTCTGACAATTGAAGGAGAACAATTTGAGGTTCTTTCTTTTGAAAGGCAGGTTAGTCTAAAAAACATAAGGACAGGAAGGAAAGAGAGAATGAAAGTGGAGGAGATAGAACGTTATATCAGATAGCTCTTTGTTTTTGGTAACTTTTTATTATGTTTTTCAGCAATTCCTTGTTTCTTCTTGCTTCTTCAAAGCTTCCTTTGTTGATAAATGCAAAGTATTTGTCTTCTTCAATCTGCACCCTGCTTGAGTCAATGAATACGAATCCTAATTCCTCAAGCTTCCTGCCGGGTTCTTTTTTAGCTATTATTATGTCAACAAAGCTTTTGAGATGTGCAAGTGTTTTTTCACTGAACTCATTAGGGTCATCAACAAGCAAAACATCTCCTTTGTTTATTCCAAGCATATCTTTTTTTTGCTGGAATTCATTCCATCCCAGGTTTTTCAGTTTTTTTGCAACAATTTTGTTGTTGATGTTCGCTAATGTTGAGTAAAATTTTGCAATCTCTGTTTTTAATCCGTGTATTTCCAGCATTTGTTTTTTTACAATCCTGTCAAGGAATTGTATCTTGTCTTCCTTGAATTTGAGTTTTTTATCTGAAAGAATACCTGCAGGTTTTTTTTCTTTTTTTTCAGATATTTTTAGTTTTTCTAGTTTTTGCAATTCGCAAAGCAGTCTGTTGTTTTGCTGTTTTAGTCTTTTCTTGTCTTCTTCTGATTTTTTAAGTTCATTGTATAATTTCAGGAAGTCTTTTTCTTCAAGTCTTTTTTCTTCAATAACCTGTTTGATTATTTTTGTTTCTTTTTGTTCTGGTTGTGTGAGCATTTCAAATGCTCCTGCTATGTTTATTCCTTTTTTTACAACAAGCTCTTTTAGCCTGTCAGAATGCTCTATCTTGTTTTTACCTATGAGGAATTTGTCAATTCTTCTCAACAGGCCTTCTATTTTTCTGAATGCAAGCAGGGCAGATGCGAGCGCATCACTCTCGTGATTGTTTTTGCAGGAAAATCCTTTTGTGATTTCTCTTTTTTCTTCAACTTTCATGTCTTCTTTTGGCCAGAAAAGTTTTGCTCCTGTTTTTGTTGCGAAATCATCAATAAAGCCAGGCACTTTTGCCTTGTCACAGCCAACTGCGAGAGGGATTCCGACAGCTGTTATTTTTGCAACAATCGTATCAAGGTCAAGCTCTTTTGCAGAATCAATCATGATTGGTTTGCCGTTTAAATCAAGAATGGTGTAGCCGACTGTTGTTCCAGGGTCTATGCCTACTATTAGTAGGGATTTCTTCATTTTAGAATTATGATGTTTCCTCTGCCTTTTTTTATTTTTTTGATTTTTCCCATTGCCTCGAGTTCTGCTATCATTAGTGAAATTTTTGCTTCTGATTGGGGAAAGTTTTTTCTTATGTCTTTTTGTGTTGTTCTTCCTCCCTCTTTGTTGATGAAGTCAAGAATTTCTTTAAGTTCTGGAGATAACTCTTTCTCAGTTTTCTGTACATCTGCTTCTTTTTTTACTGTTTTTATCTCTTCTTTAAGTTCTTCTTTTATCTTTTTCTCGAATTTCCTTTTGTAGATAATTATAGCAACAAGAAGCAGGGCAAGCAAGGCGGCAAAGCTTGCAAGTATGTAGTAATTAATCCCATTCTTTTCGTCAAAGTAAGTGTCGCTTACATCCAGCTCTGTTTCACCAAGTATGTCTTCTTCTTCGCTAAGGTCTGGGAAGAGTATAAGGTCTATCAGGAATCTT
>JAWABT010000058.1:0-5006 GCA_038884515.1 Candidatus Woesearchaeota archaeon
GTCGTCATGGCAAATGACGAATTTCACAAAATATCTGATGAAGTTAGTGAAGAGACTGGAGCACTTGATAGCAAACAAATACTTTTCAAATGGAATGAATGGCTCAAGAGAAATGTAAAAAAAATGGGCATGTAAGATGGCACAGGAAACAGACTTGGTGGCAAAATATAAAGAAAAGCTAAAATCACAGATATCCCTCAAAGAGCATGAACCTTTCAAAAGGCCCGTAACACGCGAATACAAAGAATTCAAAAAAGAATCTATGCCTTTACAGATGGGGTGGTATGAAACTGTCTGCAACTTCTGTGAAAAATTACTCAAAGTAAAAATAAAACCAGAACGAGCTGCCCAAATACAAGAATCAATAGACATCTGCCACCTAGAAATCACACCAGTAGGAGTTACAGCTCTCTCTTACCTGTTTCCACTTACAGTAATTATTGTAGGGTTAATCATTGGACTATTGTTACTTAAATCAATCTTTCTCACAGCATTCTTTCTAATGCTCGGGATGGTGCTTGTTCCTGTGTTAACAAGAATGCCTGAATTTCTGGCAAACAGCTGGAGAATGAAGGCAAGCAACCAGATGGTTCTTTGCATATTTTATGTAGTTACTTATATGAGGCACACATCTAATCTCGAGAATGCAATAGAATTTGCATCAGAACACCTCTCACCACCACTATCTCTTGACATGAAGAAAATACTTTGGGACGTTGAGTCAGGCATATACGAATCTGTCAAGGAATCGCTAGATGCATATCTTGAGACCTGGAAAAAATGGAACAATGAATTCATTGAAGCATTTCACCTGATTGAGAGCTCGCTTTATGAAACCTCTGAGGACAGGAGGCTTGCAATGCTTGATAAGTCACTTGACGTGATACTTAGTGAAACATATGAAAAAATGCTTCACTATGCACAGAACTTGAAATCACCAATCACAACACTACACATGCTTGGAGTAATTCTCCCAATACTGGGCTTGGTAATACTTCCGCTTGTTGTTAGTTTTATGGAACAGGTTCACTGGTGGCACCTGGCAATACTCTATAATGTGGTGCTTCCACTAATAGTTTATTACATGGGCAAAAGCATACTATCAAAAAGACCGACTGGCTATGGGGATATAGATATCTCAGAAATAAATCCAGAGCTTAAAAAATACAAAAACATCCTGATCAAAATAGGTAGTATAGAGCTGCAGCTTAACCCAATATTCATAGCAATACTCGCCGGGCTTTTCTTATTCCTTTTGGCAATGACTCCTCTGTTGCTTCACATGATAAACCCATCGCCTGCATTTGAGATTAACCTGCCGCTTGGAATAAAACTTCTTGAGTATAGGGAGAGCATGACGCGACCTGGAGTGATAATCGGGCCATTTGGTCTTGGTGCTGCAATATTCAGTCTTCTTGTACCACTCTCTCTGGCATTCAGCATAGGGCTTTACTTTAAGCTTAGAAGCAAGAACGTGATAAAGATAAGGGATGAAGCCAAAAAGTTAGAAGATGAGTTTGCTGCTGCGCTTTTCCAGCTTGGAAACAGGCTGGGAGATGGCATTCCTGCAGAGATGGCTTTTCAGAAGGTTGCTGATGTTATGACTGATAGCGTCAGCGGGCGGTTCTTCCAAATAGTTGCAGCAAACATAACAAAAGTTGGAATGAGTGTCAAAGAAGCAATATTTAATCCTAAAACAGGGGCGATTGTTTATTTTCCATCAAACGTGATACAGAGCTCAATGAAAGTTCTTATAGAAAGCGTAAAAAAAGGGCCGTTGATAGCAGCACAGGCACTTATGAATGTCTCAAGATACATAAAAGAAATACATGCTGTTAATGAGAGACTTAAGGATTTGATGGCAGACATCATATCTGACATGAAGTCCCAGATAACATTTCTTACACCGGCAATATCAGGAATTGTTGTTGGAATAACATCAATGATAACATACATTCTTGGCGCACTCTCAGGAAACATAAGAAACCTCGGGGCAGAAGAAGCGGGAATTTCAAGAGTGGGGGATATTGCATCTTTATTCGGCGATGGCATACCGACATTTTATTTCCAGATAGTTGTTGGAATTTATGTCTTTCAATTAATATATCTCCTCACAATTCTGGCTAATGGAATAGAAAATGGAGCTGATAAGCTAAGTGAAAGATATAATCTTGGAAATAACCTGATAAGAAGCACAACAATTTATTGCATATTATCGCTTGTAGTCATGCTTATATTCAACATGATAGCTTCTAAGATAGTGGTTGCAACAGGAGTTGTTGGTGGATAAATTTAAAGCTTAATTCTTCTCTCTAAATCCTCTTTTAACTTCTGAAGCAATGGCTTAAGCTTTTGCGGACCACTCTCAATCAGTTTGAAGGCCCTTGCATTCTCCTTTTTGAAATGATATATGCTTGCAAGATTCTGGTAAGCCTTGAAAACCAAGGGGTCAATCTCAAGAATCTGATTATAAACCTGCTCTGCCTCATCAATTCTTCCAGAATCAATTAATGCATTCCCAAGATTAAGGCGCACAGCTATATTGACTGGATTTCTTTTTATTGCCTCATTAAACATAACAATTGCTTTTTCGTACATTCCTGA
This sequence comes from Candidatus Woesearchaeota archaeon, assembly GCA_038884515.1. Classification (GTDB taxonomy): domain Archaea; phylum Nanobdellota; class Nanobdellia; order Woesearchaeales; family ARS49; genus JAWABT01. Next base: position 2,605 of record JAWABT010000058.1, read on the forward strand.
AGAGGCATAAATTACGCCGAGCACATTATATGCAGGAGCATATCCTTTGTTTAGTTCCAGAACTTTATTCAACTGATTGACTACTTCGTCTGCCTTTCTAATTCTGAAATTATGTAGTGCAAGCAAATAATAAGAATGTGCATCACCAAGAGTTTTGACAAATGACATTATCTCGTCATAAGAATAATTAAAATCACTCTGGCTTGTCCTATAAAAGTCAGAAATCTTCTTCTGCCATTCCAAAAGTTTTTCATAACTTTGCTCAAAGATATTGAAAATTGGCTTATGCTCGCTTTCAAGCCACAAATCTTCATTTATTAAGCCACCACTTACGGCGTTCATAAAAAGCTCTGTTCCAACAACAAGCTGCATGATATTTATCTCAATCTGATGAGGCTTTGTTCTCTTGATTAAATCGATAGTTTCATTTATGGTTTGGCTTGTCTCGCCAGGGGAGCCAACAATCAGATAAAACTTCAGTTCCATTCCAAGCTCTCGAACAAGTCTTGATGCTGCAATTATCTGGGCAACTGTGATTCCTTTTTTAATATTGTCAAGAATGGCTTGCGAACCGCTCTCGACACCAAAATAAATAGAGAGACATCCTGCTTTTTTCATCCAAACAAGAACTTCTTTATCAATTGCATTGACTCTTGAATTGCATCCCCAAATGATTTTCAGATTTCTATCCAATATTTCTTTGCATAAATTTATCACCCATTCCTTCCAGCAAGTAAAAGTATCATCATTTATGAAAAATTGGCTTATTCCATATTTATTATTTAACATCTCAAGCTCATCAACAACATTCTTAACAGACCTGAAGCGGAGGTGATGATTCCATATTCTAGGAGAGGCACAAAAAATACACCTTCCAGGACATCCTCTTGAAGCAAGTATTCCCTTATAGCTAAAGTACTTTGCAGGGATAGGGATTGAATCAAGATTTTCAATGACAGGACGCTCGATGAAATGAATATTTTTACCTTCGCGGTATGCAACCCCTTTAATTTCATCAATGCCCGATTTGCCCTTTAATGCATTAAGTAGCTCCAAAGTTGAGAATTCTGCTTCACCAACAAAAACATAATCAATCTGAGGGTAATGCTTCAAGATTTGCTTGTAATAAAGCGTCGCGTGCGTTCCTCCAAGCAAGGTTATTATCTTATCACTAATGTATTTCACTCTTTTTGCAAGTTCAAAAGAATCATGGCGGTTGAATGTATAACAGCTTATGCCAACAACATCTGGATTCTGTTCACGAAAATACCGGTCTATTTCAGACCAGCACAATCCTGAGAGATTCTTTACAACAACTTCATATTTATTATCAAGCAGAACCGTGGCAACATAATACAAGCCAAAAGGAATCTGCCTGCTCTCAAAATCATCATCAGACGGATTTGACTTATAGACCAGCAGGACTTTCATTTCTACCCCAATAAAAAAAGAGTGGGGCGAGAGGGATTTGAACCCCCGACACCACGGTAACTGAAACTGAGTTTCAGGTGATGTTTTCTTCAGCCGTGTGCTCTCCCAGGCTGAGCTATCGCCCCATACCAAACATATAAAAAAATTAGCTCTTTAAAAGGATTTCGGTCAAGCACTCTATTTCAAATCCTTGACTGATTTAATCCCTGTGATTAATTGGAAAAGAACATTGCAGAGCTCTTTTACTTTAACTCTTTTTTGCTCTGTACTATCCCTATCCCTGATTGTGACATCATCATTTTTTAATGAATCAAAATCAATTGTGAGGCAAAAAGGGCAACCAATCTCATCCATCCTAGCATATCTCTTACCAACAGAACCAGATTCATCGTATGCAATCGCATAGCATGGCTTTAACAAAGAATAAATCTCTTTTGCTTTTGCAATAAGCTCTGGCTTGTTTGACAGCAAAGGAAATACAGCTGCATCAAGAGGGGCAAGCTGCGGCTTCAATGATAAAAGAATTCTTTTCTCGCCTTTCTTTTCTTCCTCTTTATATGCATGCTCAAGAACAGCATAAAAAGTCCTGTCAACACCTATTGAAATCTCAAAAACATGAGGAAGAACTTTTTTGCCATCAGGATAGACATAATGCATGTCCTGCTTGCTTTGTTCCATATGGCCTTTCAGGTCATAATCTGTCCTGTAATTATTTGCAATAAGCTCAAGCCAGCCAACTGATGTCAAGACCTCAAAATCCCAGGTCTCTTTTGAATAGAAAGCCCTATCTTCTTTTGGGACTTCTCTGAAGCGCATTGCATCAAGGGATATGCCATACTTTTCATATAATTGCTGGACTCTTGAAAGATAATAAGCAACAAGCTTTCCTGAAACGATTTTTTTCTTAACTAAATCGTCTGCCTTGACTTCTTCTATTTTGTCTTTTCCTGCACGGCAGATTCTTACCTTGT
>JAWABT010000059.1:0-4858 GCA_038884515.1 Candidatus Woesearchaeota archaeon
ATAAATACTTTTGAGTATAATGTTGGTGATATGCAGATAAGCCTCATGCTCGCACAACAAAATGTAGATAACATGCTTTTCTATCTTGACCAATCTGCAAAGTATTCTGCGCATGCAGCAGCATTTACCTTAGCACATAACGGCGGCCACGCATCAGCCTTAAATGCCTGTGGGGGTTATGTTCAAGGATATGCTATCTGGAACTCTTGCAAAAATCCTGAAAACATTTGCTTCCCTGATATTTTTAATAATTTTAATAAGCTTGTGAGTGTTAATCTAGACCAATATTTAATAACAGGTTATGCTACAATCATCGGTACACAATCTTTCATAAAAGATAATTATATATTTACTGTTCATGATAATAAGTTGACCGGAACAGCAATAAAAGATATTGAAATGAATGTTGTACCATACAAGCCAAAAGGCAAGGCATACAGTATAGGAAAATATTCTTTCAAGCCTTCGTTCTCAGTTGATTTCAACTATGATTTCAATAAATATTTTGAGTTAAGAGACCTTGCAATAGAACTAGCAAAGTGTGCTGGCAAGTTTCAGGTTCCTGGGGAAAGAGAGGCTTGCGTATTGGCCAAGGCTCCTGCTGCAAGTATTGTCGGAAATTATGCTTTTTTGGATGTAGAGCAGCCTGAATATATATCTCCATATAGCAAGCAGTTCCCAACGATAAAGTTTGGTTTGTGCATACCACTTATTCCAGTGCCTCCATCACAGGCTCCTGCGGTGCCTTCAGCGTCCGCAAAAAAGTCTTGAATCATATGTTCTAAAATACAAAAATATATAAACAAACACTTTAACAAAGAGGCTTGCGGTGGTAGAATTGATAAGAATTCCTTTTAATGAGATGGTTGCAAAGATTAAAGAGAAGACCTCTTTGTCTGAGCAGGAAATTCTCGATAAGATTAATGCAAAGATGGCACAGCTATCTGGTCTTATAAGCAAGGACGGGGCAGCACACATCATTGCCACAGAACTCGGTGTCAAACTAATAGAGTGCTCTGGTAAGGTGAAGGATATATATGCTGGAATGAAGAACTGTGAGGTTAATGGAAAAGTTCAGCAAATTTATGAAGTGAGGGATTTCAAAAGGCAGGATGGCAGCGCAGGAAAAGTTGGTAATTTTCTTATAGGCGATGAGACAGGAGTTATGCGAGTCGTGTGCTGGGGTGATCACGCAGATGTTCTTAAACAACTTACGCAAGGTACTATCGTCAGAATTACAGGAGCAACAGCCAGGGATAACCAGGGAAGGACAGAGCTTCACCTCGTAGAAACAAGCAAAGTTATCATAAACCCTGCTGGGATAAACATAGGTGAGGTAAAGCAGAGGGCCAGCGCAGTCAGGAAGGAAATCAAAGACCTTGCGGATGGTGATGAGAATGTTGAGCTTCTTGGAACAGTTGTTCAGATGTTTGACCCGAAATTCTTTGAGGTATGTCCTGAGTGTAATGCACGCGTGAAGGATGATGGCGGAAAATACAACTGCCCAACTCACGGAAGCGTGACCCCAACCCATTCTTACATACTTAACTTGTTTCTTGATGATGGTACTGATAACGTGCGTTGTGTTTTCTTTGCAAATCAGGCAGAACGTCTTTTGAATAAAAGTCATGAAGAGATGCTTACTTACCGTATATCGCCAGAAAATTTTGAGAGCATAAAGACAAATGCTCTGGGAAATATACTTAAACTCGTCGGCAGGGTTAAGAAAAACCAGTTTTTTGACAGGATAGAGTTTATAGCTCAGCTTGTTTTTACAAACCCTGATCCTGGCGAAGAGATTGCAAGACTTAAGGAAGCAGTGAAGACTAATGATGGCTAAAACTCACGTGGCCTTCGGCCTTCTTTTTGGCCTGGCCTCTCTTTATTTTGTAAGTGCTGGAAACAAGTTTATTTTCCTAGGTCTTGCTGTTTTTGCATCACTTCTTCCTGACTTTGACCATGAAGATTCTTATATAAACAATAAGCTGCGCATATTCAGGCCAGTTTCATACTTTTTTAAGCACAGGGGTATTTTTCACACAATCTGGATTCCGCTCGCAATATGGCTTGTGCTTTGGTTGGGATTTGGCAATCGCTATGGCTCTGCCATTTTTATCGGTTATTTTGCTCATCTTTTCTCAGATGGTCTCACTAAGAACGGGGTTAACATGATTCATCCACTCAGCCAGGTAAGATTCCAGGGATTTATACAGACTGGCGGAGTTTTTGAGATTGTTGTATTTATATTTATACTTGCACTAGACATTGTTCTGGCACTCAAGATTATATAGCTATTTAACACTGGTCACTGGACATTCTGCCACAGAATATTTAAATGAAGGAATACATCATGCTTGCTGTCGGTCCAAAAAGGCCCGCCTCCTCTCCTAACGGAGAGATGAAACAAAACGCGAAAAGCAACGAGGTGATTAAAAATGGCAAACAAGCCAGAAAAAAAGTTTCGTGCAGGCGCAGTGTCTGCAACCATCTGGAAGAACGAAAGGCAGGATAATGGAAAAACATTTGCCTTTCATACAATCTCGCTTGAGCGAGGCTACAAAGACAAGGCTGGAGAGTGGAAAACTACTTCTTCTTTAAGGACAGCAGACCTTCCAAAGGCATCATTAGTTCTTGGTAAGGCATACGAGTACTTGATACTCACTGCTCCTGAAGAGAGTGGTAGTGTAGAGGAGAATCTTGCAGAATGAATTCCGGAAAAATCCGAAAGATTTTCGAATTTTGGCTGTCCAAAAGCATGTTTTCCAGAATATTTTTGTTTTTTCCGCAAGTCTTTCGAAAATTTTTAGCAAAGGCATATTAAAACTAAAAACCTCTATATTTGATTGATATAGAGGTGAAAAAAAATGGAAAAAAACACGCCACAAAGGAAATTCAAAGCAGGAGGAGTAAGCGCAACCATCTGGCAGAACATAAACAAGGATGGAAAGGCTTTCAGTACAGTATCCTTTGAGAGAGGATACAAAGATAAGAGTGGCAACTGGAAGTCAACTAACTATCTTGGTGTTAGTGACCTCCCCAAGGCAATGGTTGTGCTTAGCAAGGCTTATGAATTCCTTGCATTAAAGCAAACAACTAAAGAGGCTGCATAAGCCTCTTTTTTTATTTCAAAGGTGATGATTATGGCAAAAAAACAAAATCAAGAGCAAGATCAGTTTGAAAAAAAGGAGGATGATAGTATGGAGCAAGAACTTGAACAACCAGAAATTCAAAATGAAAAAAAAGTGCAGTCACTTGGAGATCTTCCGGGAGTTGGTCCTGCAACGATAGAAAAATTACAAACCGCAGGATATATTGATTTGATGAGCATTGCTGTTGCAACGCCAGGGGAGCTTATTGGTGCAGCTGAGATGTCAGAGGCAACTGCAAAAAAGGTAATCGCGATTGCAAGAGCAAATCTTGAGATGAATTTTGAGTCTGGAGAGGAGATGTTACAGAAAAGGGAAAGGATACGCAAGATAACAACAGGAAGTAAGGAGCTTGATAAGCTTTTCAATGGAGGAATTGAAACAAGTGCTGTGACAGAGGTTTTTGGTCAGTATGGTTCTGGAAAAAGCCAGCTTGCGCACGTACTTTCAGTGCGGTGTCAACTTCCTGTTGAGCAGGGTGGGGCAGGAGGAATGGCTATTTTTATAGATACAGAAGGGACATTCAGACCAGAAAGAATTGTTCAGATAGCAGAGGGCCTTAAGCTTGATCCCAAAGAAGTCTTGAAAAACATTAAAGTTGCGCGCGCATTCAATTCAGACCACCAGGCTCTTCTTGCTGAGAAAGTAGAGGACCTGATAAAAAATAAAGGATTTAATGTGAAATTGTTGATTGTTGATTCATTGACTGCACACTTCAGAGCTGAATTTATTGGAAGGGGCACTCTTGCAGACAGGCAGCAGAAAATAAATAAGCATATGCATACTTTGTTAAAGCTTGCAGATAAGTATGATATTGCAGTTTATGTAACTAATCAGGTTATGGCAAAGCCAGATGTATTTTTCGGAGACCCAACAGAGGCAATAGGCGGGCATATTGTTGCCCACAACAGCACATACAGGGTGTATCTGAGGCGTGGAAAGAAAGGAACACGCGTTGCAAAAATGGTTGACAGTCCGAACATGCCCGAGAGCGAGGCGGTTTTTATGGTTACAGAGCATGGAATCAAAGATGCATAAAAAAGTTTATCACAGATCGTTAAGTATGTATTGCATTGAAAACGTGAACCAATAAATAAGCTACGTGTATAATAGTTAATTTTAAATATTCCTGCATTTATTAATGCAGATATTGTGCTTTTTTGCACAAGAACAAATTAAATAGGTAGGTGAAGTAAGTTATGCAACAAAGGAAAAGTTTTAATAAGGGACCTTCAAGAGGTGGAGGTTTTGGCAAGCCACCTGTAAAGGTTGGTGATGAGTTAGATGTAACAATAGAAGCTGTCGGTGAGAAAGGGGACGGTATAGCAAAAAAAGATGGTTTTGTGCTGTTTGTCCCAGGAGTTAAGGAAGGGGCGCAGGTTAAGGTAAGAATTACTCGCGTACTCAGAAAAGTTGGTTTTGCAGAAGTTATTGGCGAAGGTACTGCTGCTCCTGGAAAAAAGGAGTTGGCCAAAGAAGAAGAGCCTGAAGAGCCTGAGGCTCCTGAAGAAGAGCCTGAAGAGCCTGAGGCTCCTGAAGAAGAGCCTGAAGAGCCTGAGGCTCCTGAAGATTCTGAAACATTCGGCGAAGAAGAGTAAGTTTTAAATTCTCTTCTTTTTATTTATTTTTTTATGAGATTATTTATTGCATTTGATGTTCCTAGGGATGTAAAAGATTATTTATTGCAGCTGCAGAAGCAATTGGCAACAGAG
>JAWABT010000060.1:0-4821 GCA_038884515.1 Candidatus Woesearchaeota archaeon
TTTATGTAAATTGGTTTTTCTTTAATTATTTTTTCTAATGAAATTATCTGTTGTGCGTTTTCATCTCCTTCGCTTGCTTTTTTCTTGAGGTCTGCGAAATATTGTTTTTCTGACAGGTTTTTGCCTCATTCTGAGATTTTTATATTTAATTCTTCAATTTTTGTTTCGAGATCTTTATATTCTTGCAATGCGTTTTTGTTTTCATCCTGAAATTCTTCTTCAACGCCAGCCAGTGTGTTTTTGTGTGTTTCTATCTTTTTCTTTAGCATATCTATTTCTTTTTTTTCAAAGAGCTTTTCATTTTCAAGATCTGCTTTAAAGTTTTCATACATTCTGTTTATTCTTTCGTAGCTTTCTTTTACAAAATCAAATGTTCTTATTGCTTCATCTTTATCTGCAAGTTTTTTCTTTAGTTCTGTTATTTCTTTTGATATCTCTGCTTGTTTGTTTTTGTATTCATCAGAATCTTGGGTTATTAATTGTTTGATTTTGTTTTCAGCTATATCTGCATCTGTTTTTGCTTTTGCAAATTTTCTTTCGTTAAATGCAATTCGTGCTGTATTTATTGCTGTTTCGGATTCCAGATATATTTTCTCGTTTCTTCTGTGTATGTATTTTTTTTCTATGTTGCTTATTTGCTGGTCAAGCTCTGTATTGAAATTTTTTGGAAGGCTTGACCTGTCTGTTTTTATTTTTGTGAGACTTGTGTTTGCTGCGTCTAGGTTGTCTTTGTTTATATTGAATTCGCAGTTTGCGAGTTCTGCTTTAATATTTCTGTGTATTCTGCTTATCTCGCTATGCCTTTTATACGTGTCGGCAACGAACCACCCGATTGTGCCGAGAAATACTGTTGCAAGAGCTGCGGCTGTAAGACCTAGTTTGCTTCTTTTCTTCGGTAGCTCAACTGCTGTTGATGGGTCTTTTTTAATCAGGAATATCTCTTCATATTTTCTATATTTTTTCAGGAAGTTTATTCTGTTCTCATCACCTGTTGTTTTTTCAATTATTTTGTTTAGTGTGTTTATTCTTTCTTTGATTATGTTTTGGTCAGGCAGGTTGTCAATGAATTTTCTTTCTATTTTATAAAGAAGTTCGTAATACAATTCCGCGAGTTCTTCTGATTTTTTGTCTTTGCTTTTCTTTAGGTTTTTTTCTTTTTCTTTTATTTTTTCTTTGATGCTTTCTATTGTGTTGTCTTTTTTTGAGAGTCTTGTGTAATCATCAAGTGCGCATGTGAATTCTTTTGCTGGGCAGAGCCTGTCTTCTTGATTTTTGGTGAAATTCATCAGGATTATATCTTCGAGCATTTGCGGCACTGACTGATTGTATTTCCTGATTGGCTCTGGTTTTTTGCACTCAAGTATTTTGCTGAGAACTGCAAATCCAGTGCCTTCTTCTGTTTCGTATGGCGCGTGTCCTGTCAGCAGGTCGTATAGTGTTGCTGCAACTGACCAGATGTCTGATGCTGGTGTTGCCGCGCCAAGTCCTTGTGCTTGCTCAGGAGCCACATAATTTGGTGTTCCTGCGAACTCTTGGGATTGTGATATGTCTTTCGGGGCTGATGCTGAAGAGTCTTCATCGCGTATTTTTGCAAAGCCGAGGTCTGTCAGCCGCGCATCTATTTCCTCTTGGTTTATTGTTTCTTCATCAACAAGGATGTTTGATGGCTTTATATCTCTGTGCAGTATAGGCGGGTTCTGATTGTGGATGTAATCACATGCTTTTAGGACTGCTTTTGCGATTTTAATAGTGGTTTCAATAGGCAGGGGATTTTCTTCTTTGTGTTTTGAAAAATTGTATTGCTCTACATATTCCATGACGTAGAAGTAAACAGGAATTTTTTCCGGGCCTATTTCATCGTATCCTGTTTCGATGCTTCTTATTAAGTTTGGATGGTTGAGCTTTTTTAGCACTTTTCCTTCTTTGATGAATCTTTCTCTGATTCTTTTTTTTCTTTTAACTTCTGTGCTGCTTTCATTTTTGTCAGGCAGGTCTTTTGCATAGTTTTGTTGGAGTACTTTTACTGCAACGAGGTTTCCTTTTGCCCTGAATTCTTCGTGCGTATCTGCAAGGAGCCCTTCCTGGACTATTTTTGCAGTGTCTGGATCTCCTAGTTTTCTTGTTATTTTGTTGAATTTTTCACTCCATTTTCTTGCCTCTGCCTTGACTCTTTCTGCAAATTCTGGGTCTTCTATTTTTCCTTGGGGAAAGTCCAGCCCCAGTTTTTTTGGTTCCAGGGTTCCTTCTATTATTCTTATTGCGCGATACATGTGTATGTCTATTTCTCCAAGGTAAACATCGCACATGCCTCCTGTGCCTATTTTCGTTATTATTTTGACAATGCCTCCTAGCTTTTGCCCTATTAAGGGGTCGCTTTGTGGTATGAATATTGTTTTTCTATCGTCCATTTTAGTCAAACTTGTCCGGAAGCCCTCTTTCAATCATTTTTTTCTTTGTTTTTGTATATTCGTATGATATTATTACTGGTTTTGTCTGCATTACTTTTTCATCACGTACCATGACTGCAGTGTAGCATGCTTTTTTCTCAATATTGTCCCTTCGAGGTATGCCCACACTGCCGACATACACTGTTTTAATTCCATTTATTTCAGTCGTGTCTGGCATTAAATGCGAGTGGCCTACGAAAATATATTCCAGTTCGGGGAATTTTAGGTTTTCTCTGGTTACCAGCTTTAGGTTGATTCTGTTTCTGATTCTGATTTTTTCAGCTTTTTCATCATCTATTAGGTATGCCATGCTGCCAGGGTTTACTGGGTCGTCATGCACGAATATGGCATTTTTCAGTTTTACTGTTCTTGTTTTTTCTATGTTTTCGAGAAAATTATAGAGGTTAATAACAGTATTTCTTCTTTTAATTCTGCAGTCATATTCGTCTATCAGTTGTTCGTGCTGGAGCAATACTTTTGATATGTAGCTTGCTCCGATTTGCTCTAGCTGTTCTTTTGGAATTGTTTTTTTGAATAGGGGAATTTCTGGCGTGCTTATTTTTATTTCTGGTACATACTTTTTTGCAATTTCGCTTGCGAGCATTGCTTGATAGTTTTCTTTCTGCATGCTTTCAAGTGTTTCCAGAGGTATTTTGATTGATTGTCCTGTGCGTTCTCCTTTTATTTCTTGCTTGCCGAGCAATTGTTCGATTGTGTATTCGCAGGATTTAATTGCATCCAGACTGACTCCGGTAGGTCTTGCATCAGGGTATTTTAGTTTTAATCTGGTTAACGCTTCATGGTTGCCGGGGAGTATTATCTTGAATCTTTCTCTTGCAATGTTGAAGCAAGTTAAGGGGTCTGGACCGTATCCGAATATGTCTCCAAGGCACCATATTTCAAAATCAATTCCTGTTGTTTTTGCACGTTCTGCTGGTTCTTCAAGGCTTTTAAGGACAGCTTCTAATGCCTCAAGGTTTCCGTGAATGTCTGATAAAACAGCTATAAACAGGTCTTGCATTATTCTCCCACCATAGTGAGCAAAGAAGATGCCCTATATATGATTTTCGTTTCTTGTTCGCAAACAAAAAGCAGGTATTATGTATTATCTGAAGAAATAGAAAATAAAGTGGGCAAGCATGGCTGCGCCCCTAACTTTTAAAAAGTTAGGATCAAAGGCGTTCTTCGTTCAGGCTCGAGAAGCAAATGCATTAACCGTGTGCCGTTAACCGTTTACCGAAAGACGATTCGGTTAACGGCGAACTGTGAACGGTAAACGGAACTTACTCTTCTCTCGCCTTCATGATGTCGCGCAGACGGTTAACTGTTTACAGCAGATTACGAATTAAGAAAGAAAATAAAGTGGGCCCGCAGGGATTCGAACCCTAGACCTCCGGCTCGCCTAGACGAGTCATGTTTAAAACGCAGTCATATAAGACCGGCGCTCTAATTGCCCGCTCGAAGAGTGGGCCTCCCCGAGCTCCAGGCTGAGCTACGGGCCCGTAGCTCGTAAGAAACACGCTCTATTTTTAAAAGTTTTGCATACATTACCAGATTTGCGGGAAATAAATTCTGTCTTTTTGCTCATTTCCTTTCTTAAAAACTCTTTTTTCGATTAAGTTTTCTTTTATTACTTTTATTAAGTCTTTTTCATTATTAATATCAATTGAAGCAATGTTATATGCTTTTCCGAGGTATGACTGGACTTCGTAAATAAGTTCAGAATCTCTATACGCAATATGTCCGTCAGAGCTTGCTACTGGTGTTATTCCTTTCTTTTTGCAGTCCTCTAATATTTTTTCGTAATTGTAGTGTGCATTTCCGCTTCTTGTTATCTCGCACCCATCAAGTATTGGCAGTATCATTTCGTCAATGCCTCTTGCTTCTTTTGGCGGGTGGCACTGCACTATTGCGCATTCATACTTGTCCTTGAGTTTCTTCCCGAGCCTGTCGAAGAGTTCCTCAGCGACAGCTTTGGCCTCTTCGAATCGCTCGAGACGAGCTTCTTCGAAGCAGTCGCTGTGACAAACTTCCGGGTCCGGCCAGACGCGCACAAAGAACCGGGTCGAGATATCGTATCTCATCTGCTCGTCCATCCGATCGACGAACTCGTCGATATGCATACCGGAGATGTCGAGGAGTTGCTGCCATCTCAGGCCGAGCGTAAATCTCATAGCCGCGATGGCAAGAGGCGGGACGCATCCGCACCACTGAGAGGTGAGAGTGGAATATATTCGCTCCGGTGCCCAGCCTGCGTCGTCAAGGACGCGGATAGCATCCTCTAGTGACAGGTAGTACAGACTGTCACCGATTTCGCCGTCCTGTATTTCAGCTTCTTCGAGGAGGCGGACAGCGTCTACATGCATCATGGCAT
>JAWABT010000061.1:0-4709 GCA_038884515.1 Candidatus Woesearchaeota archaeon
CTTTATAATCGCAGCATCAGCATGGTCGTCAAGCAAGAAATCTGCCTCAAACAAACGCCTCTGCAAATAAAGAATCTTGCTATACAATGCAAAAATTTCTTTTTTTTCAGCATCATTAAAACACCTGTACTCATAAAGGTCTGCAATGCAGGTCGTTTCTGGCTGTATAAGCTTAGCAAGAAGCTCTGCAGCAAAATCCATCTTTTCACAAATCTTTTTCTTTATGCTTCTAAGCAGGAAATCTGGCTTCTCTATTGTCGAAATCTCAAATTCATTATCAAGCAATTCAAAATCAGGCAGATTATATTTTTTCTTTAAAAGTTCATATTCCTTTTTGACCATATTATCACCTTGATTTAGAGAAAAAGCTCTTATATTTATGCTTTGCTACAAAAGAGAAAAAAAAGCCTCCGGAGGGCAGCGCAAAACAAAGTTTTGCTGGTCCTCCGTCATCTTTTCGCTAAAGCTCAAAGCCTCCGGAGGGAGTTGCACCCTCGACCTGCTGATTCCTTGCATTAAATACAAGTCAGCCGCTATAGCTACTAAGCTACGGAGGCGTAAGCCTAATTTTTTATTTTGCGAACCTTAGGTTTCACATGCCTGTTCGCACGTGCAGCCTTGTGCTGCACCTTTGATCGAACTTTGTAAAGTTCGCTACCTAAGCTACGGAGGCAATACTTGTTTGTAGCTATGTATGGTTTATAAAATTTTGCATATTTGATAGAATTTTCCTAATTTCCTTATCGGGGGTGCTACGCACAGACGTTACATAGTGAGATTGTTTAAAAAAAAATCAATACAGCTTATACAGGTTCAAGAAAGCCTTTAGCTGTTCTTTTAAGAAAATCGTGTCATCCATAACCTGTTTATCAAATCCACTTAAGAAGGGTGTATAAATGTATTTCTCGAAGAGAGTACGAATAACATATAGATATGGCGTCGCCTCCCATCTGTGCTCATAATCTGTCTCAAGGTATGGGTCAATCTCAATCCAAAGCTTTCCCTTGTTAAGCTTATGCTTTTTCTTATCCTTAGTAATCTCAACATCTTTGCAGTCAGATATGCGTATCTTTATCTTTATAACAGATTTCGCGTAATCAGTCAGTTTCTTAAAAGGCATAAGGTCAAGCTCGATTGCCTTGCCTGTCTTTTCAACTGTCTCTTCTGTAGACGAAGTAATGGGGATATATCCTTTATCATCAATTATCTGATTAATGAGCTTATAGAGTTCTTTAACTGAAAAGAGCCCTTCATAAGATATTACTTCTTTTCCCGCGACAGACCTTATTTCTACCATCTTGTCTAAGCACTAGCAGTCTCCTGTTGGAACTGCTTCTTTATTAATTTTGCTAAATCAGTAACCTGCATGTATATGTTGTCTTCCCATATGTCATCAATTGTTGTTCTAATTACGTACCTATGGTAAATATCCTGAAGAGTCTGCATAAATACACTGCCACCGAAACGCTTTGCATAATCTAAAGTCATCATAGGCGTTATCTCAACAGCAGCCCTTCCTGTCGATGACATAATCTTCTCTCCATTCTTGACTACCTCAACATCTTTAAGGTCATAAAGTCGTATAAGCAAACTAATTTTGAACTGTACATATTCTGTCATCTTTCGCTCACCATACATCTCTAGCTCTTGCTCTGCAGCACCTGCTGGACCAGCATATTTGTGCTTTGGAAAATGAAAGTCATACCTATTATCAAGGAACCATCCCCTAATTGACTGTATCAACTTAGACACATCAAGAAAGCCCTTATGCTTTATGTATGTTATAGCTAATTTTCGCGTGACTTCTACCATGCGAGCAAAGTTGATAAAATTATTTATAAACCTTTCTATGCCCTTCGAGGCCAGAACTCTACTTTAGCACCACGCACAGGTATGAATGTTTCAAGCTTCAAGTAATTATTTATGACATCCCTAAAAGCAAATGCCTCTGTATATAGCTGCTTTGCAAAGAAATCCCTTTTCTGACTAAGAAACCTCTTGAAATAGTAATTCCTGAATGGCTTAAGAAGTGGGTTTTTAGCCCACTTTTTTTCAACGTCCACTATCAAATTTGCTGCGACATTAACCTCTACCTCGCCCATATTGCCCTTGACTTTTTTATTATCAACCATTACCTCAACATCCTGAAGGCCAAGTACGTGCATGTCAACATCAAGGTCATATCGCCAAAACTCCTGACCATAAGGAACTTTTTTCAGCCTCCACCTCACCCAAATTTCCTTTCCACCAGGAGTTACCTTATGCATGAAATATTTCTCAGGAAAATCCTCGTCTGCCTTTGGGCCATAGCCATTCTCAACAACCCATTCATGCATCACTTTATAGAGATCTTCGAGTTTGTAAACCTCTTTTTTGAAGTTAACTGTGTAGCTTGTTACAGGAATAAACTCTACACCAGTATACCTGTGTTTTATTGCCATTAGAAAGACCTTGACAAAAAGAGTTTATAAGTTTTTCGTTGCGCGACAGCAAAGATGACTGAAGAATATCTTAAGAAAAGACAGAGTTGAGCGCGGGGAAGATACAACACGCACTTTCCTTTGCTTTATTGCTGCAATGACATCACACACATTTGGCTTTGCATTAATCAAAGAATATGTCGTACCAATATGATTCAAGGCATGCGCATCTGAATTTCCAACAAGAGCAAGCTTATATTTTTTTGCAATCAAAACAGCTTTCTTATTAAAAGTAAGATAACTAGTATAGAAATGGCAGAATTCAATTCCATCAAACAAATCAATATTTTCCAGCAATTTTTTTCCAATAGACCTGTTCTTAAAGTTTATTTCAAAATGCGGGTAAAAAGGGTGGGGTGCAATAACAAGATGCTTAGCTGACTTTATTGCCCGAAGGTCTTTAAAAGTTTTAATCCTTGAAAGCTCATTTTTTGTAAAATTATAAAGTAAAACATCTTTTCCTTCTATTTTTGCCTCTGCACCAAGAATAAGGACAATGCCTTTTTTAATTGCATATTTCTGCAACGACCTTGTGCTAAAGACATCGCAATGATTTGTGAAAGACAGCACATTAAAGCCAAGTTTTGCAGCATAATCTATGTAATCTTTTGCACTATCTTTTATATATTTATCCTCAGGGTCCCACTTGCAATGAATATGAAGATCTGCCTTAAGCATAGATCAGAAAAAAAATGAAGTATATATAAAATTATGCAAAAGTTTTTTATAACAACCAAAAATAACAGAGGTATATGCTAATAGGAATCGTGGGAAAGGCAAATGTTGGAAAGAGCACTTTTTTCAAAGCAATGACACTTGCAGAGGTACTCATAGCGAACTACCCTTTCGCAACAATAGAGCCAAACAGAGGATTTGCTTTTGTAAAAGTTGACTGCATTGACACAGAGTTCGGAGTGCAGTGCAATCCGAGATTTGGATATTGCATACAGCACAAACGTTTTGTCCCTGTTGAGGTTCTTGATGTCGCAGGCCTTGTTCCGGGTGCGCATGAAGGCAAAGGCATGGGAAACCAATTCCTTGATGACCTGAGGCAGGCACAGGCATTAATACACATTGTTGATATGGCTGGAAGCACAAATGAAAAAGGAGAACCAATAGAGCCTGGCAGTTATGACCCTGCATTTGACATAAAGTTCCTAGAATTTGAAATCGACATGTGGTATCTTTCTATAATCAAAAAAGGATGGGAGAGATTTGCAAGGCAAATACAGCAGGAGCATACAGCAGTAACAATTGCTCTTGCAAAACAACTCTCTGGACTTAACGTCACTGAAACAATGGTTGAAGGTGTAATGAAAAAACTCAGCCTTGACCCAACAAGACCCATAGACTGGACAGAAGAACAGCTGCACAAAATGGCTGTTGAGCTCAGAAAATTAACAAAACCAATGATACTCGTCGCAAACAAAATAGACCTGCCTACTGCAAAAGCAAACTTTGAGAGAATAAAGAAGGAATTCCCAGACAAAATAATAATCCCCTGCTCAGCAGAATCAGAACTCGCACTTAAAGAAGCTGCAAAAGCAGGACTAATAAGTTATGTACCGGGAGAAGACCATTTTGAGATAACAGGAAAACCAAATGAACAGCAGGCAAAAGCCCTTGAATTCGTGAAGAAAAACATACTCGAAAAATATGGACCAACAGGTGTCCAGCAGGCAGTTGATGCAGCAGTGTTCAAACTGCTAAAATATATCGCGGTCTTTCCTGGCGGAATCAACAAGCTTGCAGACCAATTCGGAAACATACTTCCTGACTGCTTCCTGCTACCAGAAGACTCGACAGCACTTGACTTTGCATACCGTATACATACGGATCTTGGAAAGAATTTCATCAGGGCAATTGATGTCAGAACAAGAAGAACAGTAGGAAAAGAACACAAGCTGAAACACAGGGATGTCATAGAAATAGTCAGTGGAAAATAATTATTTTCTTCCTGTTGCTTCCTGTACGTCTATTGGGCTTATGCTTTTATCCACAATAACAAAACTAACAGTTCTGTTCTTACCAAGGTTCTTTGCCTTATAGAGCGCCTTGTCAGACTCTTTAAGAAGATTTTCTGGGCTAACACTCGAATTCATACAAGTAATCACGCCGAGCGACACCGTTATTTTGCCCTGCTCCTGCACCTTTTTCCTTATCCGCTCCGCAACATCAAAAGCACTATCATGCGATGTTTCTGGAAGAATTATAGTAAACTCCTCTCCT
>JAWABT010000062.1:0-4635 GCA_038884515.1 Candidatus Woesearchaeota archaeon
ATATATGGACAGGATATTTAAAGAGTGGAAAAAAGAGATGGAAGATAAGCTGAAAAGATTTATTGAGAAAAAAGAACTAGAAAAGCCAATACAAAAGCAAAAGTGCCCAAAATGCATGAAAACAACATTAGAATTCAATGAAGAGAAAGGATGCTTCAGGTGCACTAACTGCGGATTTGAATACTGCGTAAGAAAAGTAAAATAATTTGTCCAAAAATTAATTAAAAAGGTGAAATTTATGGAAACAATTGAAACAAAAGAAAACAATGAATTTAAAATGCCAAAATCACAAAGCGAAAACAGGCCAAGAAGAATACATGAACACAAAGAAATAAGAACAAGACCTGATGTAAAGCTAAAATCACCAAAAGCACAGAGAGTTGGCGTCTTTGTTGATGTGCAGAACATGTTCTACAGCGCAAGATTCATGTATAATGCAAAAGTAAATTTTAAGGCAGTTCTTGAAGCTGCAGTCAAAGGAAGAACACTAATCAGAGCAATAGCATATGTTATAAAAACAGAAGAGGTTGCAAGAGAAGCATTCTATGACGCCCTCACAAACATAGGGTATGAAGTCAAGGGAAAAGACCTCCAGATATTTGCAGGCGGTGCAAAGAAAGGAGACTGGGACGTGGGAATAGCAATGGATGCGATAGAATTAGCACCAAAGCTTGACACAGTAGTGCTTGTCTCAGGAGATGGAGACTTCCAGCCCCTTGTTGAACACCTCAAGAGAGCAATGGGGTGCAGGGTAGAGGTAGTTGCCTTCGGAAGAAGCGCCTCAAAACTAATCAAAGATGTCTGCGACGAATTCACAGACCTTGACCAAAACGCAAGAAAATACCTGATAAAATCAGCGAGGTAATTTAGTAATCATTACTAAGTGATAAAAACCACAAGCTTTTTAAAGAGTCTGCCTTTACTAAACCGCATGGCAATACAAACAGGAAGCTTTATATTCGGAAAAGATATTATATCTTTTATGAAAGGTTGGGGAGATTTGAGCTGGGAAGACATATATGCAGAGCATAAGCCGATTGTCCAGAAGACCCTGGCAGAGGCAGAGCTTGTTGCATTCATCAGCAAAGAGTATAGCCCGCAGATTGTTAAAAAAATTGAGGACCATTGTGTTGCAGGCCTTAAAGAAATTGTTGATGGATTAAGAGCCAAATACTCTAAAAATACACAACCTAAAGATTGTGATTGGACAAGCATGATCCTTGATTCTAAAAGACATGTCCCGCTTGAACAAAAGCTGCTTGCGGATAAAGCATTGCAAAAAACCTTTGGAAAAGGGCATCCTGTTGAGTCTTATAACATAGCAAAAGCAGTCTCAGATGAGTATGCTGCATACATAAATAACATCAATAACGAAACAGATTTCTAAATTATTTGTCCCATTTTGAACGTAGATCAGAATGACCTATTATCCAAATGTCTCTTATTTTGTAAGTAGAGTTTAGTAATAAGCTTGCAGTGTAATAAGATAAAATATCTCTAACCTCTTTTTCTGATAATAAATATCTGCCGCAAACTTTTTGAATATCTTCAGGAAATATGATATTCATGTCACCGCAGACAAGTTTTACTGGTTTTGGTTTGTCATAATCTATGCAAGTACTATTTTTAAATTTATATCCTCTATACGCATCTGGATTAAACCTAAATTCAATTTTATAGATTCTTTTAGGGCCTTTTTGTTCTGATTTAATATCCACATTTTTAATAATATTCTCATAAATTGCTTTGAATTCTTTTTCTGTTATTTCTGATTCATCAGCAGGAGCAAATACTGTATAAATATCTCCTGGGCGATACTTTCTTCCTGCACCTAACACATGATGCTTGAAGCAATCTTTAAAATCATACTCCGAAAAACTATTAAGTCTTGATAATCAACAGCATTAGCCGCGCCTTGTTCAAATGCAGCCAATCCCTCTTTTTTATCTTGAAAGATTTTCCCATTATCTACAAAAATTTGTGCAATTCTTTTAATTACAAACATGTTTGATTCGAAGACAGTTTAGTATAAATATTTATCTGAAAACGTTATCTTTATATATAACCAAACAATCTTTGTCTTTCATAAAAAATTTAAAGGTGAATCACATGGTACTAGAACTAACAAAAGAAACTTTTGAAAAAGAAATAAAAAACTCAAAACTGCCAGTAGTGGTTGACTTCTGGGCATCATGGTGCGGTCCATGCCAGATGCTAAAGCCAGTATTTGAGAAAGTAAGCAAAGACTACAAAGGAAAAGCACTATTCGCAAAAGTAAATGTAGAAGAAGAGCAGGAATTAGCAGAAGAATACATGGTGCAAGGCATTCCCTGCCTGATTGTCTTCAGCAAAGGAAAAGAAATAGACAGGTGGACAGGATACCTGCCAGAAGATTCTTTGAAAGTAAATATTGATTCTGCACTGAAGAAAGCTTGATTTTTTTATTTTTCTAGATTATTCTTTTTTATCCTGGTTTTCTGCTGGCTTCTCAGCTGCATCTGGGTTTAGTATTGCATCTTTATCCAGAACCACTGCTTCAGGAGTATTCTCAAAGAATTTCTTCAAGACACCGCCAGAGCCGACATCAACAAGCTTCCTGTAGCCGGCCTTGATTATGTTTATCAAGCCGCTCCAGAACCTCACTGGCTTAAGCATCTGAACACCAAGATGCTCTTTAATCTCAACAGGATCTGAAACAAAATCCTGCGCAGACATCAAATATAGTTTTGTCTTCGGTATGGAAAACTTTGTTGCATCAAGAGCCCGCATATACTGCGTGTATCCATAAATCATGTAATCTGGATTGTGCCACGGCCCGCTTGTGTTCAAAGAATTAATTTGTGAATTAGGCCATTTCCTTTTTATAATCTTTGAAGCTCTTTCAACAGCTTCCTCTGCCCCAGATATGACAACCTGCTTTGGCGTGTTTTCATTAGCAGCAATGACAGAGCCATATTTTCTCTTTTTAGAAACATGTATGCAGACTTTGTTGACAATCCTATAACTCAAACCAGTGACAGCAGCCATGTATTTTCCTGTTTCAGGATTGCATAATTCGTCAATAGTTACTATTTTCTTTTTAGGTATGCAGCCAGACATTGCAATTGCCCTTTCTCTTGCAAGATAGAGCGCTGCCACAGGGTCTTCTATGCTTTCAGCAGCAGTTGCTGCAGTTATCTCCCCAAGAGACAGGCCAAATGTGCCCTGGCATTTAATCTTTTTCTTTAGCTGGTTTGCCAGCAGGTAGCTTGAGCCGACAATAGAAATCTGGATTTCCTTCTCATCTGTTATTTCTTTTCTTTTTTTCTTGTCAAACATCTTGCCGACAAGGTCGCACTGGGCAACATTATTCATCTCATTAAGAAACCACTGGTTTTCAGGAATGTCAATATTTTTTCTCTCAAAGTAAATTGCGTTTTGAACGCCATTCCCCGGAAATCCGAAGTATGCTTCCTGCAACTTATACCTCTTTAATGCTCAAACGCAATCTTAAGGCCCAACATCAGGGCGATTCCAAACAATAAAATAAGCAATTGCAGTGTTATCTTCTTCAAGTTTTCTTCTTCCTTAAGCTCTGCCATCAAGTCAGTCATTGCAATATAAATAAAACCTCCTGCTGCAAAAGGAACAAGATAATGAGTTACTCCCTGAAAGCTCTCTGCAAAAAAATACGTGGCAACAACTCCAAGAATTGCTGAGAGCGCAGAAATGAAATTGAAAAACAATGCCTTGCCTCTTTTAAATCCGCTGTATATAAGGACTCCAAAATCACCAAGCTCCTGCGGAATCTCATGAAAAATAACTGCAATTGTTGTGATAATTCCAAGCTCAAAATTAACCATGAATGAAGAAGCAACAATCATGCCATCAACAAAATTATGAATGCCGTCGCCAATGAGATTAAGATATCCCATTGGCTTGATAGGACACTTGTGTTTGTGGCCGTGCTTATGAATGTGGCCAGCATGGCAGTGATACCAATACATGTAAATCTCAATTATGAAAAACACAAGTATGCCCAATATAAGCATGAACCAGACAGGCCCGCCCTCCTCAAGAGCCTCTGGCAAAAGATGAAAGAATGCCCCTCCAAGCAATGCTCCTGCAGCAAAGCTGACAAGCACAAGAACAACACTCTCAAGAAGCTTGCGCTTCAAAACAAGAGTCACAACACCAACAAAAGACAGCAAACTGACTATTACAGTTGCAATCAATGCATAAATGAAGTTATGTATCATTAGTCTCTATTTTTTTTAAATTAGGTATATAAATGTTTGGGTCGTCAAACCCAACCTGTTCTGGAAATTCCTGGCTAATCAGTAATCCATAAGGATAAGAAGTCGAGTGGAACAAGATAAGCTTGTGCTTTTCTGATTCCTCAAGCCATTCTTTTGCCTGATTATAATCATAACTGTTGAAAACTCTTGAGGCAACAATATTCGCACTAATCTCTCTTGCTTTATCATATACTCTGTCTGTCTGGTTGAAACTGTTCATAAATACAACAGACATGTCAAGAGGGAATGTCTTGTTTATCTCATTGAAATAATAATAAGGCGCTGAATAATACCATATTCCATAAAACTGTCCAATATCTGCATTTGTCACAACAATCTTTTCATTCTTCTTTATCTC
>JAWABT010000063.1:0-4531 GCA_038884515.1 Candidatus Woesearchaeota archaeon
TTAGTGCACTTAAAGCATCCTCTTTCTTCGTCAAACTCAAGGGTTGTTTTCATGCATTTTGGGCACTTTTGCTTTTGTATTGGCTTTTCTAGTTCTTTTTTCTCAATAAATCTTTTCAGCTTATCTTCCATCTCTTTTTTCCACTCTTTAAATATCCTGTCCATATATTTGGCTCAGAATTATGAGTATAAAAATTTATTGCTTATTATGTCTTTTATTAAAGTTATTCATAAGTCTATCAAGGTTATTTTTGTCTTTTGTGCTCCATAATTTAGTAGATGCTGGCTGCTTGTTAGTGCTTGCAGTGCTTGCTGGCGTGCCTGGCAGGCCTTGGGCTTTTGCTGTGCTTGCTTTGCTTGGTTGTGTTATTTGCTGTGTATAACTCGCGTTTAGAGCACGTGAAGAATTTGTGGTTTTTTCTGCTGGCTTTGTTTGCGCTTCTTTCTTTTTCAGGTATTTGCATATGAGCTTGTCTATCTTGTTTACTCCGCGAGAGATGTCATTTTGCCTGTCTTCAGGATATTTATAATTGCACATCTGGTCCTTGATTATGTAAAGCAAGTCACGGTAGAAATCAAGTTTTTTATAGATTTCATCTGATGATGCATTATTTGACTCAAGAGCAATAAGCTCTGACCTTGCTTTCTCAACAACATTATCTACAAAATATGTTGTCATCAGCACATCTCTATCTGGTTTTCCCACAAGCTCTTCCAGTCTTTTGCGAGGTATGTATTCTTCTTCTATGAATTTTTTTGCTTCGTCAATATCAAGTCCGACCATAAATCTTCACCCACCAAAGTTTTTTTTATTGTTGAAATTAGAAGAGATATATATAGTTTATGTCAGAATCCAAACAACAGTCTCAGCCAGCTGCCGTTCTCTCTTCTCTCTGCCCCTTCCTTGTCATAATACGCGTTGCTTGGCATGTTTGGCTGCACGTGAGTAAATACTGCCTTGATGTAATCCTCTTCTTTCATGCCGAGTTGTTTTGCTCTGTTTTTTATGTTCACTGGTTCCCTGCCATTTTTCACAGCGCAGAGGTCTTTTATGCAATCAGATATGCGGCAGTATCTATGCTTCTTTTCTCTCTGCATCATTCCTGCAATAACCAAATCTATCCAGTAGCCAACCTGCTTGATTCTTTTTTCATCACCGAAGTATTCCCTTACCAGGTCTGAATGAAGGTTTTTTGTCTCAGATGGCCTGAGGATTTTAAATCTTCCCTCTGCAAGATTCTTGAATAATGAGAATGTGTCATCTGGGTTTTCTGCCTGGTTTGGTGAGAAATCTGTAAGATAATAATAGAGTGATGCTCCTGTTGAATAAAGATCTCCGTACCAGCTTGGTCTGTGTGTTGCATCGCCGCTGTCTGCTGCAGCTGCATCTTCAGGTGCTGCGAAATCTACTGTGCCAAGGAATAATCCTTTTATGGTCTGGTTTGTCTTGGCATCCTGCCTGAGTGTCTTTATCAGTCCTGTATCTGTGAGCTTTGCGCAGATTTTGTATTGATTTCCGTCTGGGTCTTTGTCTTTCTCAGTGATGTGTTTTGGCCATTTTTTCTCAACATCTTTCAGTCTGAATGTTAGTATGTTGTCTGGTTTTATGTCTCTGTGGACTATTCCTGCTGGCAGTAATGCTTCCTCGATGCATGTCAGCACTTGTTCTATTGCCCCGAACTTGTCTTTGAAATTCAGGTTTTGGGTTACTTTCACGTATTCTAGCACTGCATAATACCAGTCGCTTGTTTTGCTGTCAAGCTTTCCCTGCGCAAACATGTATGCGAGGTTCCTGTGCAGCAAGCCCTGCATCACGCCCTCTCTTTTCACAAGGTGTGCTGAATCTTCGTTTTTTGCGATGCACATCTTAACAAGGCATTTTCCGTTTGGAAAAAGATGCCCTATTTTTCCATCAACATAAGTTTCAATTTTGCAGGCAGGCATGTTTTTCAATTCAAGCTTTGTTCCTGTCTGCTTGTGCCGGAGCAGGTCAACCATTGGCTTGCCTATGTGTTCTGGCTTTTTTATGTCCTCTGAAGCTTTCTCATATGCTCTTAGTGTTACATATGCGTGTTTTTGGTTGTCAGCATCATCAAGAGGCACTTTGCCGAATACAAGGAATCCCTGCCCTCCGCTGTTCAGAAAGTTGAATGATTTTTTAATGGGGTCGTAATCAAATGCGATTGTGGTGTTATTTTCTGTGTTTTTCAGCACAGGTCTGTAAGAATCATCTATTTTTGCAATTTTAAGCATATCTTTTGAAAATTTCTCTATCTTTCTTGCAAGATTGTCAACCTCATCATCTATATTGGTTCCTGACTGTAGGACAGTATCTTGTATTGCTTTTGACTTGAATATCTGCTTCTTCACTTCTTCAAGATTAATATCAACTATTTCCCAGCTCTCTGTTTTTGTCTTTCTTTTCATTTTTTAAGCAGCCTCATTAATGCATACTCAACTGCATGGCTCTTATTCCTGAATACACCCTGCTCTAGCTTTTCCTCTATCAAAGCAATGATTTCATTATCCACTGATATTGATAGTTTGGTTTTCATCTTAAGTAGTATAGAGTAGTATGTTTTCTTACTTTATAAAGCTGGTGGTTTTCACTATTATTTGGTGGTTACATACATTTTTTCGTCGAAAATCTTACGGGTTTTTCGTGCATAAACATATAAAGAGTAGAATTCTGCATGTATTAAGATAGGCAGCGAAAGGTTTAAATATATACACTAATTTTAGTGTATACATGAAAGATAAAATGACAACATTCACAGTAGCCATCCCAGATGATCTGAAGAAAAGGCTTGAAGAGCTTCCAGAGGTGAATTGGGCAGAGTACTTGAAGAAGCAGTTTGAGGCAAAAATGCAGAAATTAAGGAAGTTTGAGGAGCTGGCGAGCAGCGGAAAGGTGTAATATGGCAACAGTAACTTTGCCTGTGACTGAGGAATTTAAGAGCCAGCTAAAGAGGTTTGCGTGGATTAACTGGAGCGAGATCGCAAGAGAGGAAGCTTTGAAAAAAGTCATATTTGAGAGTTATATGAAAACAGGAAAAATATCAGATGAGGATTGGGAATTCTGTGATAAGATAGATTGGCATCCTGTTGATGAGCTGCCTATTAAAGAGGAACTAAAGAAAGAGCTTATCAAGAGGAAAAAAGGCCCTTTTGTGAAGCTCAAGTCAGTTGAAGAGCTGTTCAGATGAGTTATGAGGCCATGGTCAATCAAAAGTGCCAGGAAGAAATCAAGAAGGCATGCAGGAAAAACAGTCTTTTAGAGACTGCATTAAAGAAGAAAATAAATGAAATATTAGAAAACCCTCAGCATTACAAGCCATTAAGATATGATTTTGCAGAAGAAAGAAGAGTTCATGTCTTGAAAAGCTTTGTTCTTATTTTTGAGATTGACGAAACAAAGAAAACAGTGAATTTTATTGCTTTTTTGCATCACGATGATGCTTACAGAAGATGAATAAGTTCTTTAAACTCTTCATTCGGCAGATGCCATATATTTTCTTTAAGAATATCTTCTTTTAATCCTAATTTAGTTATCTCTTCTCTTGCTTGTTTTTTAGTGCAGTTTTTTACTCTCATGAATGCATACATCAATGCGTTTTTTATCAGCTTGTCATCCTGCTGGACTATTTTCTTGATTATCTGCTCTTTTTGGTTTAGTTCTGTTTTTCTTTTTTTTATTTTCACAAGCAAAGACTCAACTTTTGGCTCTGGCTCAAATGCATTTTTTGGAACATCTGCTATCTTTTCGATATCAAAGAATACTTTGCTTATCACAGCCAGTTTGTCTTCTCCTGAAAGCAAGTCATAGAATTTTTTGCCTATCAATAGAACTGCTTCTTTAAAGTCAATCTTTACAAGCTTTTTGAACAATGGCTCTGATATTGAGAAAGGAATGTTGGCAACTATTTTGTTGAATTTTAAATCATCAATCAATCCAAGAGTGTTGCCGTAAATAACTTCTACGTTTTCAGGCAGGTCTTTGAGAGAATCTTTCAGTGACTCATCCAGCTCTACTGCAACAACTTTTTTTGCTTTTTTGGCTAGTTCTTTTGTTATTGCTCCTTTTCCAGGCCCAATCTCAAGGACAGTATCTTCAGGAGTGATTGATTCTATCATTTTCAGGATTACTTCAGAATCCTTCAGGAAGTGTTGGTCAAGCTGTTTGTCTTGCATCAAAGTTAATTAGCTGTAAGAGTTTATAAAGTTAAGTTAAAAGTTGCTAATCTTTTTAAGTATCTTTCAATTAAAATAAGATATGGAAAACAACCAATACAATAACTTTAAAACTTCAGAATTGTGCAGCGGCTATGGTACAGGGCTGAGCTGTGTTGCCTGCTGCTGTGATGTTGGCGCTCCATGCTGGCCGTATCCTAAAGTAAAAGACCTTTTTAGTGTGGAATTAAATATCAGAGTAAATGGTTCTGTGAGTGCTTGCCGCATTAGTGAATGCCCTCCTGAAGCTGTTCTGGAATCAGTCAACCAGACTTTTCAGGACTCTTCTAAATTATTTGAAA
>JAWABT010000064.1:0-4490 GCA_038884515.1 Candidatus Woesearchaeota archaeon
AAATATAAACCAACGGTAAACGGTGAACGGCAAACGGTAAACGGGAAATTTATTGCAACATTCATGGCAATGCTAGTCATATTGCTACCAGTTGCTTTCGCGCAGCAGCTCAAGATAGAGAAATACAGCGGAAGAGACAATGCAGACGGATATGTAAGATCATCAAATGACATGCTCACAGTAGTTGTTTTTGCAGAAATGCAAGGAAACCCGTCTGCTGAAGTCGCAAAAACAAGAATAAGACTCTGCAGGGCAGATGGAGCATGCAATTACTTCAACACCTGCACACTTGAAGGAGTAAGATACAAGTGCACGTACACAACAACAGACCTGCCAAGTTTTGCAGGAGAAACGTATTCTGTAAAGCTCTACGATGTAAATGATTATGAGATTGCTTCTAAAGACATAACTGTACGCGTAGACAGGATAGCACCAAGCATAGTCTTGTTTGAAGTCGAGCCAAAAACATCAAGAGACGGCCGGACAAGAATAAACTACAGGGCAGAGGACTACTCAACAGCAGCAGGAGACATCTCATACTGCTCTGGCCTGAAAGAAGTCCGCATAACAGCAAACAACCAAACAATACAGGCAGAAACACCTGGCGTTGGAGTGTGTGGGGATGAAGAAAGATTTGACTACACACACCAGACAACATCAAATTACGAGTCAGTTGATTTCTGCATAAAAGCAACAGACTACATAGGAATGAGCTCTGCACAGAAATGCGAAAAATTCTCAATAGATAACTCCCCACCAAGAATAGCACAGCTGAAACTAAGAGACCCACAAGGATACGAGTTCTCACACATGAGAAGCGGGCAGACAATAACAGCAGACATTTACATCACGATTGAAGGAGAAAATGATATTGACACCAGCACAGTCAGGGCAGATTTGTCTAAGCTAAATCCAGCTCTTGGAGAGAAAAACCCAGATGA
Source organism: Candidatus Woesearchaeota archaeon (assembly GCA_038884515.1). Lineage (GTDB taxonomy): Archaea > Nanobdellota > Nanobdellia > Woesearchaeales > ARS49 > JAWABT01. The sequence goes on from JAWABT010000064.1 coordinate 942, forward strand.
TAAAAAAGGGAACGACTACATCTGGCGCTCAATAACAGTCACAAACCCTGAAAACTGCGAAGTCAGGGCAAAAGCCCGTGATATGATGGGAAACGAAGCAAGCGCAACACTGACATGCACACTGCCACTTGACAACACAGGGCCAGAACCGACACTAATCTACACAAACGCAGCTGAGCTTAACGGAACAGCAATGCTCTCAGCAAGCGGAACAATCTACGCAGAACTAACAGAGACTGGCTCTGGAATGGAGAGAGGAGAAGCATACCTTGACCTGCACAAAATCGGCCTGGGAACAGGGGTTAAAGCAGACAGGTGCGAAGAGAAAAGCCCAGGACAATGGCTATGCACATGGGAAAACGTAAAACCAACAATTGATTCTGCAATACAGACAATAAGGCTGACACAGCAGACAAAAGACGACCTTGGAAACATAGCAACAAAATACCTTGAAATACCTGTAATAATTGACAAGACACCGCCAGTCATAACAAATGTCCTTGCAACATTCATACACCAGACAGCAGACTACGGGCCAAGAGCAGTCAACGGCGACAGCATAGAATTCCTTTTCAATATCTCAGGAGCAGCAGAAGCATATGCTGACCTGACTGAAGTCGGAGGAAATGAAAACACACCGGCAACAGAATGCACACCAGAGAGCTGCAAATTTGATGTCCTGATTGATGCATCCGGACCCCAGAATGTCTCAATTTATTTTGAATTCCTTGACCTCGCAAAAAACAAGGCAGTATATAACTACAAGTTCTTCATCTACGGACTGCGAAATGACACCAATGCAGACTACTGGAAAAGCACAGTAACATGCTCGCCAGCAATGATTGACAGAAACACAGCAACATTCCACGAACACCCAGTATACTGCCACGTCAAACTAACCCCTAAGAACAAGCAGGCAGACGCTGTCTACACAGAAGTGGGAGAGCTAACTGACTGCACAGGAAACTTCACTTATGTAACTGAAATTGAAGCAGTAAATAATGAATTTGGCTCAAAAAGCCCGCATCTTGTATTTACACTTGCAGCAACAGAATACGCAGTCAATGAACTAAAATTCAGCTGCCCAGTATTTGTAACAACACGAATCGGAAACTACTTCATGCCATATGCAGAAAGAGAAGATGTCAATGTCACACTGAAATTCTACAACCTGCCATACGGAGAGCTTTACTCTAATAATGAGAAAAAAATAAAGAATGCAATGAAAGCAAATTATGAATGGGCAAAATGGATAGGACAGGTAGAAGGATACCTTGACCAAGCAAGAAGCCTATGCAACATAAAAAGCGACTTCACAACAATAATCAATGCACTTGACGCAGTGCTTAACCTGTTTGGAATAGCAATCAGCTTAGTGTTCGGGGCTTGTGTCTTTACTGGAGAAGGATGCAGTGCTGCAGACGAGCTTGAAGAAGCAAGAAGCCTATTATGCAAAGACAAAGGAATACTGCACACAGCACTTGAAGGCCTTGGAGAAGGAATAAAAACAGACAGCGGAGACTTTTCTGCAAAAGCAGCATTTAACTTCCTTGACCTCATGTGCAAGTACGCAAACTGCCAGCTCACAGCAGAAGAAGCAGCAGGATTCCTGGGAGCTAAAGAAGGAGAATACAAAAGCCTTGTGAAAAGCTCTGACATAGTAGGAGGATGGGACTGGGTATGCAAAGGAAAATGGCAGACAGGAGGACTAAGCCTAAACCTCCAAGACTACGAGCTAGGACAGGCAAAAACACCAACAGACACAAAAGAAAGCCTCGTAATGAGCACAGTATGCCTCTGCATCCCAGGAGTACTTTACAATCTTAACAAGATGAGACAAATAAGATGCCAATACGCTTACTGCTTAGGAAAAAGAGTGCTGCAGGAAGGACTGCCGCAATCATACTGCCACGATGAAAAAAATTATTTGACATGCAATTACGTAACAGGACAAATATTTGAGCTCATACCATTCGCATGGCTGCACAACCAAATAAGCAACATGGTCCAGGAGTTTTACGCAAACCCAATATCAGCACTTGCAGCAATCGCAGGATGCCTCTGTGGAGGATGCAGCCAAATAACACAATTTGACTACTGCGGACCACAACAAAAAACAGCAACAGGAACAATGGCACTAGCATACGTAGGATGCCAGCTCGCAAAAACAGCAGCAAAAATCGGAGACGCAATAGCATCAATCAAACAAATGCAAGGAAAAGACTACTGGAACGCAAAAGCAAGCAATAACTGGTGCGACCAAGCAGAGGAAATGCTAAAATGAGAAAAGGGATAATGGTACTGATTTTAATTTTATTAGCCAGTAGTATAGACGTATTTGCAATATTAACACAAGAGGGAGACATCATAGTCAGTTTATCATCTAAATCAGATCAGAACACATTCAAAAGTAAAAGCATGATTTTCAGGCAAAATCCAGATGGAACATGGTATAGTCCCAGCCACCCGGATGTTAGAAGAAATTTGAATACAAACGAAGTAATTTGGTGGGGAACAACAGGTGGAAGATCATATATGAAAGTAGAAAGACTTTCAGAAGAGCCTACACCAGTCATCGTAGAATCCACACAAACTCTCCAACAGAAAAGCACAACATCACAACCGCCTGCAGCAGAAGCGCCAAAACCAGAAGAAAAAACAGCACACACTTATCCTGAAGTTAAAAAAGAAGCAGAAAAAGCTCCAGAAACAAAACCTGCTGCACCGGCTCCAGCTGCAAAACCGCTTGAGACAGACCTGCAAAAAATAGTTTCAGACAAAATCGGCACAGAGCAAGCTGTTGCAGCAGCAAAAGCAAAATACGAAGCAGAGAAAAAGGCATATGACGCTGCAGATGCAAAACACAAAGCGGCTCTAGATGCGTATAATGCAAATCCAAACAAAGAGACAGAAACTGCATGGCATAATGCTTTAATTGAACTTGCAGATGCCTCTATGAAAAAAGATGAAGCTGCAATCCAATTACAAGATGAGCAGATTGCACTGGCGCAAAAACAAGAAGAGATAAAATCATTCACCCAGCCAGAGAGAGCAGCTGCGATAAAAAAGGCAAAAGAAAAACAAGAAAGACAGAAAGAGCTCCTGGCGGAAAAAGAAAGTTTGGATCGTGATATAAAAAATACTGAAAATATAATAGATGCAACAGAAGACAGAATAGATGAGATAGAAGATGAAGAAGGGAAAAAAGCAGAGAAAGAATATCTAGAAGAATATCTTAAAGAGCAAAAAGAAAAACTCAAAGAATTAAAAAAAAAATCTGAAACAAATAAAGCAGATATAGAAAAACAAAAGCCGATAGCTGGAGCTGCTTCTGCAGATGTGCGATTGAATGAAATTGACAATGAAATATTTGCATTAAATAGAGATGTTACTGTTTCAAATGAAGAATACAAAATAAGACAGCAAGAGCGCGAAAAAGCAGAAAAGGCGCAGAGGCTAACAGAAGAACAATACGGTGAATATTATAAAAAGGCATTAGCTGTCCCTGAAGCACAAAGAACAGATGAACAAAAAGAAATCATAAGCTCA
>JAWABT010000065.1:0-4488 GCA_038884515.1 Candidatus Woesearchaeota archaeon
ATTTCATGGCAGAGTTTGTCTTCAGGAATTTTATAGAGCTTGAGGAGTTTATTGACGCGCTTGATGAACGGTTTGAAGTTAAGGTAAAAGAAATTCATTACATACTTGATGACCTGAAACGAGAGACATTTCTTTCGCAACCAGACATGGTTAATTATCTTTTTCCAGCTTAATTTTTAAATTTTTAATTTTTCATCTAATTCATCAAAAAGTTTATATACTCATTATCTTAAGTTATTCTCATAAAACTCAGAGAGGTGTATGATTATGGATAAAGGTCAAGGTTTGCCAATAACTACAATTGTTATTGCAGCATTAGCGCTTTTAGTGTTTGTTATTCTTTTTGCAATCACAACAGGAAGGCTGGCTATATTCACAGGAGCAGCTTCAGAATGCGGAGGGGTTTGTGTAGCTTCTGACCTTAAAGGTGCTACAGCAGATCCAGCAGCTTTGCAATCAATGCAGGCTCCAAGGACTGGGACTAACCCTTGCTTAAACTATGAGCAAAAAGTGCAAGGTAATTACATTGCAAGAGGAATACGAGGCAGTGATGGTAAGCCAATTCCTTGCGAAGTTTGCTGTATTCCAACAGCATATTAACTAAGTTTTTTCTTTTAATTTTTCTTTTATTATCATGAAAAAAGCTCAGGGTTTGCCAATAACTACAATTGTTATTGCAGCCTTGGCTCTTGCTGTTCTTTTCATTCTGCTGTATGCTGTATTGAATAAGCTTGGATACTTTGGCAGGGGTGTTAATGAGACATCTGCTATGAAGGAATGCCCCCCTGGCCAGAACAGGTCTGTCTATGACTGTGAAAGGCCTTTGCTTGGTGACTATGGAAAGAGAGACGCGTCTGGCAAGCTTGTCCCTCTTGGTTTTAATGAAGTCTGCTGTGAAAAATAACAAAATAACGAAAATCTTATATATACTTATTATTAATTTTCTTTATATGCAAAAAAGAGGGATTGCTTGGGAAATCATAATTAGCTTGATATTGATATTGATAGGATTTATCTTGATACTTGCTGTTCTAAGAAGCAAGGGTGTGATATGAGAAAAAAAGGTGACGAGCCAGTATCACATACTGCGGTTTGGGCAATTGCAGCAGTGATAGCTCTTGTTGTGCTGCTTTTTATTGTTCCTGAACTCGGGAAAAAGCTATATGCAGCTGGCTCAAAGGGAGAATGTGAGTGGAATGTTCTGGTTTCAGCTCTAACCAGGACTCCTGGCCTTGGCTTTGAGAATATCCCTGTTGAATGCAAGGCAAAATACAGGAATGTCACAATGGCTGACCTGCAGGCAAACTATCCTTCTGCAGAAAAGATGATGGATATTTACAAGAAGAAAAACTATCCTATAGCCAATATTTTCAATAATCCTTCTGACAAGCTGCAGCTTGCAGAGTGGTCTATGGACAAGATTGTTGCAGATGAGATGGTTGAGTGCTGGGACAAGGTCTGGCACGGGGAAATGCCTTTGTTTGATGTATGGTACAGGTTGATTGATTATAAGAAGGATGTTATTGATACTCTTAGCGATGACCAGCTGAAAGAAGTGGAAGCTAATAAAATCCCTATTCAGATAGAAAAGATGAGCATGCTTGATTACCTTAAAGTCTGGAATATCAGATTCAAAGAGCCTCCTATTTTTTGCATTGTCTGCGCAAGACTAAAGTTTGATGATGATGTTAAAAAACAATTTGCCACAAAACCAACAATAACATCCCTGACACATTGGCTTATGTCAAATCCTGTTCCTGGAACTTCAGAAAACTATTATCTTTACATTCTTCCTGACTGGTTGAAGAACAAGATTGCACAACAATATTCTTATAATGTAAACGAGCCTATTGCTATTGTTTATGCAAGGATAAACATGCACAAGATTGCAACAGTGACAGACCCTATTGTTACGCTTTTAGGTCTTCAAAGTAAAGATGAAGCTCAAGATAAGGCAGATAAAATTATTGTTGTTCCTTATGATAAAGTAATACTTCCTTTTGAAAAAAATGGAGCTAATTGCCACTATGTGCTTGACTAAAATGAAAAATAAGAAAGCAGACATACCAGTCTGGGGATATATTGTTGCCTTGATTCTGGGCCTGCTTGTGCTTGCATTGATTATATGGATATCAATCAAGTCAAAAGGAGGCATGCTCGGAACAATCAGCCAGATAAGACCATGAACAAAAAAGCAGTTGCTTGGCCAGTGATAATAGGAGGCATTGCAGCCATAGTCATAATAGCCACGCTTATAGGTCCTCTAAAAGGGGTCTGGCATGTTGTTGGTGAAAGGATTTTTGGCACGATTTCTCCTCCTTCTGCAGAAGAATTTGTTCCCTATGTTGGCCCAACTGCTGCATCCATTGCTGAGAATTCATTCAGGGCGTTTATCTGTGGTTCTAAGATAGTTTATTTCAATGAAGTTAATTTCACAACATACTGTCCAGATGGAATGCGCGTGAATATAAAAGGCACAAATGCATGTTCTGGCGTGATGTATGGCAATACCTGTGTTGAGTGTGGGAATGAAAATAAAGGAGCGAATGCCCGCCTTGTTTGCAATGTCAAGCATTTTGAACTGCCTGAGGACGCCCCGTATGTCTTGAACCAAGGATTTGTTGTTGGCAATTTGGGCAGAATAACAAGCTGGGTTAGCCCTGCGATCGCAAAATCTCTTTTTGATTATGATAATCCAGTAATTCCTTGGCTTACTGGGGTGGGTGATCCTAGCTATTTGATGTATTACGAGCGCTTTAATGAAGGAGAAGATGTGTGGTGGCATGTTGATGCATTTAGTGTAAATGTTATGTTTATTGTAACCGCTACTGTATTTAATGCTATTTTTGGTGCAGGAGGTGCTTCAGTTGTAAAAGCAGCCAGAGCTGCAGCGCTGTCTGAAGCAGCAGCAATGGTAGCTAAAAAAACAATGACTAAGGAATCATTCAGGGAACTTGCAAAGAAAAGCATGATTTTAGGAGTCAGGGAAGTTATTGAGAGAAATATTGTAGTTAGGGGATTTAGGTTTTTTGGCCGTCAGTTAACAAAGCTTTTCCTGCGTGATACTCCTGAAAAAGCTACCAAAGCAGGTATGATGCGCAGAGTTTTAGTTTCCATGTCTGAAGAAGCACAGGCCATGCTTTCACCGCAGGGTATTGATAGAATAATTGATGAGGGCCTGCTTCGTAAGGGATTTATTGCAAAAAACGGCGCTCTTACGATATCAAAGGATGAATTAAAAGCTCTGATTAAAAAAGAAGCATATGACACAACAAAACTCGGAATTACTGAAACTGAAGCCCTTATTAAAGATTCTAGTGAAAAATTACTTGAGCAAGTGAGTCCGCTTAAAGGAGGAAGACTTTGGAAAAATACGCTGAATTTTAAGAATGCAGATGAATTTTATGCGAATTTTAATCGTGCATTATCACATTCTGATGAGAAAATTCGTACTAGTTTGCTTAAAGAAGCAGAGCGTGGGAATTTTGCCAGTGCACTAAAGCAACAAGACTCACAGCTTTATAATCGGCTTACAGATGGTTTAAGGATGAAAAATGCACCGCCGGCTCTTAAAGATGATTTTATCAATGCATTGGCAACGGATGCAAAAAAAACAATTGATGATAATGTTAAATTGATTGAGAAAAAAGCAGATGATTTTGCAGAGAAAGCCACCATGGAAATTGTTGAGAAATATAGTGGAAAAATAACCAGTGAAATGATTAAGGAACACAACAGAGTGATGGCGGTAGTTAGTTATTTTGAGAAATACGCTAACGCAGACGGCACTTTTAATAAAATGGCATTTGCCAAAAACCTTGCTGAAGGTGATGGCAAGAAAATGCTTGATGCTTTTGATAAACTGCCATTAGAGTATCAAGAAAAGGCAATTGCTTCAGCATTTGAGACAGCATCAGCTATGGGAGAGAGAGATTTTCAAACAATAATAACTAATATTGGCAAGGCTGTTGAGGAGTTGGAAGCAAAAGATAAAACTCTGTTCAGTAAGCTGATGGATAGGCTCGACAGTATGATAGTGCATGTTGAAGGGTATGCTAAAAAAGTTCCCTATGCAGGACGTGGGGCAGTTGCAATTGAACGCGCAACCCGCTGGGCTGCCGTAAAAGGAGGAACAGTCACTTATCGTTCAGCCAAATTCGTACGAGACAACAGAATCAATCTTTTCATACTTGCTTATTTTATTGCAGATTGGATGGACAGCAGAAATGAGAAATTTATTGATCGCGGCTCTTACGCGCTTGTACTTAACCAGCCAAACATGAAGCTGGGTAATGATATTGTAGAGCATCTCCCAGAGAACTTTAGTTATATTACTCTCTTGAGAGACGGTGACAGAGCGCCAATCAGGTTTCACATGGTAAGCCCCTGCTTGACTGACTTAAAAATATACGGCGGAACCCAAACCTGTGTTTTAAATGAAGATATTTATAAGTATAATTTATTTGATTTAGAAGATACAGGCAAGTT
>JAWABT010000066.1:0-4414 GCA_038884515.1 Candidatus Woesearchaeota archaeon
CTCGCACAGGCCAGGATTGCTGTTGACAGATGGCGGAGCATCCATGTCAGTCGCAACTTCATAATCTGGAGGTATACACATGCTGAAATGCTGAAAAACATGATATGGCAAATCTGCTCTAGGAAGCGGCGTAACCCTGCAGCAGCATACATTCTTTGTTGAAGCAAGTGCATTGCCTATGCTTGTGCACCCTACGAGAAGCAAGCATGAGACAGCAAGTATTAGCATGACTGCTTTTTTCATATTCACCTCTTGCTATTATTTTATATATCTATTATTTAAACTTACCTAAAATAAGATTTGCCGAAAAGGGCAAAGTTTTTAAACAAACCTCTTTTACTCGTCAATATGAGTAGGAAGGAATTTGAAGAGGAGTTGGGGGCTTATCTGAAGAGCAAAAGGAAGAAAAAAATAGATGTTGTTGGAATGATAAAAGGAATTATGCCAAAGCCCACACCTCCGCCAGTAAAGCTGCCTCCAGAAATACAGGTTTACGGAGAGGAGGAACAGGCAGGGAAGAAAATTGAAGAGAAGGCAGAAGACACACCTTATGTGGAGGCCTTTGAAGAACCGAAAACAGAGGTTGAAGAATATCCTGCAGAGGTTAAAAAACCATTCTGGCACACAGTCCTTGAAAAGGTCGGCTTTAAAGGTAAGGAAACGCAAAAAGAAGACGAAATGCTAAGGGTGCAGAGTGAAGAGGAGAAGATAAAAGGAATAGTTGAAAAAGAATTCCTTCTGAAAGACCTGAAAAATCTTGCAAAAATCACTCTTTTTGTAATAAAACAGCTTCCAAAGGAAAGAATGGAACAGTTCAAGCAAAGCAGTGACTTTACAGACCTAAAAGAGATGTTAAAAAAGTATAAGTTGATTAAGTGAATTCTGAAATATACAATTCAATTGAAAACTAAGTAAGAAATCCTGCAATCCTTTCTGCAATTTCCCCAGCTATCTTTCCGTATTTCTCGCCGATTGTTTCAGTCACTTTTTCAACAACCTGTTCTTTCTGTGATGCAAGGTATTCCTCAACATATTTCTTAAAATACTCCCTGATGTCAATTTTATAGACAAATGGCAGCTTTATTTTTTCTGTGACGTATACATTACCTGTTATAACTATGTTTATAGGCTCCTCTTTTTCTTTGACAAGCCTTACCAAAAGAGCAATTGCAGGTGCCCAGCTTATGTTCTCATGAAAAGGCATGCGTGTTATCTGCTTTGATGGAAGCTTTCTTCCCTCAAGAATACCTGTTGTGAGAAGTTGGCCCGTAGGTTCGAAAACAACACCGTATTCTACTCTGTCTATCTTGACTGAAATAAGATTAGGGTTATTCACGTCAATATATCCTGAAAAGGAGACGCTCTTTAGGCTAAATTCATCAAGGCTTGAAAGCCCAACATTAGCTATCTGAAGCTGTGTGAATGAATAAAAATAATATCCAACATATCCAAGAACAGCGGCAGTAAGCAATACTAATATGATTACAGGAATTAGCCACCTCTTTTTCTTTTTCATAGCAGTAGATTAGTACATGCTAGTATTTAAATATTATTGAGAAACAAAGGATTTCAGAAGCCCAAATTTTGAGCCGGGATACTTTTTCTCAAGGTCATCAAGCATCCTGCCAAGCCTTGTTTTTTCCTGTTTCTTGCCCTCGAGCTTGTTTGCTTTTGCTAAATACTCAATCTCCTCATCAGATATATTTATTAAAGGGGTTATAAAGCCTATTTTTGCTGGCTTCTTCCCATCAAACATCGCCTTGAGATGCAGCTCTATCGTATCATCAAGATTAAATGGAGCTATTATTTTTTTATTGCTTGTTTGGGCAGGGATTTTACATCTTCTAATTGTAAAATAGAACGGAAGACCTGTAAATACTGCCTTTGTGAGGAAAATGACTGCCTGCGCCTTCATTGTGCTATCATCTATAATTATTGCCTTATCCCCTGGCCTTAGCCAGTCATGCTCCCTGAAGGCCTTCCTGACCCTTTTTTTAATGACCTCTGTGAAGCATGTATTGCAGAGGCAGCCGCCAAGATGCCTGAGGTTTATTCCTGCTTTTCTTTTGCATTTTACGCATTTCATATCGACGATAATACATCAACCATTTATAAAGCTTATTTGTGCAACCACTTTGGAGTACTATAAATACCGAAAGCTTTAAATATAAGTACCACTATACTATAGTAGTAACAGTTTGCGGGTGGGTTGAAAATTAACATTCATTTATTATCTATCACCTCTTTTTCCCGCGCAGGTCTCCTTCGGGGGATCTGCGAGGGTTTATATTCATAAATCAATCACTTCTTTTTCTTTCTCAACTTCTTTCTAGGTGTTTTCAAAACAATAGCCCTTACAGGCCACATAATGATTAGCCCTATTGCAAGGCCTGCCGCAAAAGCGACAATCAGTTCAATATTAACCAGTTCTTTAAGAGCAGCAATATGTTTTCCTTCTTTTTTCGGAAAATAAATATCAAGGTTTGAGAACTCAAGAGCATAACCGCTGAAAAGAAGCACGGATTGCTTATCAATGTTCTTAAGAGAATTACCATACTCATAATATGAGTATCCTATGATTGGGAAGATGCCTTTCTTTTGCGCCTTTGCAAGAACCTGCTTGACAATCTCCAGTTTAAGATCGATAAGCTCATCCAGCTCAGATTCTTCAACACCGATAATTCCAAGGACCACGTCTATGCTTGATTTTGCCTTTACCGCAATATAGAGACAGGAGATATAATCTTTTTTAGAAAGCTGGCCATATGCATCATCAAGGTCTTCACGGATACTTGTAATCATTGTCGGAAGAATAGACTTAAGATAATTATATCTCTCTTCTGCTTCATCAAGCTTGCTCTGACAGCTCTCCTTCAGTTTTTCCTCATCGAGCTCAAAGGCAACATCCTCGCCGTCAAAGAGCCTGCTCCATGCTTCTGCAGAATAAAGCCTTTCCTCTGCATATGCAAGGGCCATTGCAGCTTCTGTGATATTTTTTTCATCCCCTAAAGTTTCAAGCACGTTTTTTGCATCTGTTATGCGCTCTTTCACTGCCATAATTGTCTGCAGGTCAGTTATTGTTGCAATATTTCTCGAGCCCAACTTATTCTCAAAATCGCTTATCTTTGCATTGAGTATTGATCTTGATTTATTAATCTCTTCTATCGTATAATTATTGTATGCATAAAGTAACTGTTTTAGCCCGACATTGGATCTAAAGCAGTACGATGCTGAGCTATAATATTCTCCAGAATCAAATGCCTCTTTGCTACGGCGCGAATAGTTCAGTTCTTTTTCCTCGACTGTTGTCAGCTTCGATACCCCTAGCTCAAGCCTTTTTTTGATTAATTCTTTGTGTATCTCTTCATTTCTGTCACAGAGGTCAACAGCAATGTCCTTCATTGTGTTTTTGTAATGCTCATTTATTACAAAAGACTCCTGGATTTTAGGAATCTTATAATCTGTCATATATTCAAGCGCTTCTGCAAGTGTTGCTGCCTCAACAACAGTTATGTTAAGTGTTTCCCCATACTTAATAAGGTCTATTGAAGCATTTGTTTGGTTTAATTTTGTCTCAACAACACGTTCATCCTCTGCACCCTCCGCAAGCTCAGTCATGGTTTCTTTTGAAATCCTTGTGCCTTTCGGAATTATTACTAAGTTTATCCCATTTGCTGCAGCAGCATCTATCTTCCCTTTAAGGCCGCCGACTGCGCCTATTATTCCGCCTGCATTTATGGTTCCGGTTATGGCAGATTCTTTCTTTAAATCAAGATCAAGCAACACGGCTACTGCAAGTACTGCGGCAGCTGCGCCAGCGCTGGGCCCGCCGACAATTCCCGGCAGTGCATCTATTGTGTAAAAAAAGTCTTTATTTGAGCAGTCAATGTCAAGCTCTGAACAGGCAATCTGTTTTGCAAACCGCATGCTTACCTGCGTTGATACTTTTGTAAGAGGGAATGTCTCAAGGAATACCCTTCCAGAGCCTTGCTTAATCTCAAGGTCAAGGGTCGCTATTGTACCGCTCTGCTCCTGGCCTTTCTCCATCATTGCAAGCAGCTTTATGCTTCCTTTTTTCTCTGCAGCAGCTGCAAATGGAAATAGCAAAACCAGAAAAACAGCCAGCAAAATTATAAATCTCCCCCTCATCGTGTATGGACAGAAAATGATACTATATATAGTTTGTGCTTTCTTGGTTCACTGCTTTATCTTCTCTATATACCTGCATTTAGGGTATTTGTTGCAGGCAAGAAATGCGCCGTAAACAGACCTTCTCAGCACCATTTCTCCCTCGCCGCATTTAGGGCATTTCTTCTTCCCGATATTTATCTCAACTTTCTTTGTGGGACAGTTAGGATTTATGCAGACCTCCTGAGGCCTCTTTCCTTTCCTTATCATTTTAATCATAGGATAC
>JAWABT010000067.1:0-4403 GCA_038884515.1 Candidatus Woesearchaeota archaeon
CTGTTTTGCTTTCTTTAGCTGTTTCAGTGTCCAGAGCAGTTTGTCTTGACTGCCTGGCTGTGCAGGATTTTCTGGGTTTGCAAGTTCTTCAATTGTTATTCCTGCTTGTGCAATGTCATCTGGGCTTGCCTGCTCTTCCTGGGTTTCAGTCACTATTGTTGTGCTGTCAACAAGCTGTCCTGTTATTGAGTCATAGAACTCAATTGTTGCATTCAGGTCATTTCCTTTTGCATCCTTTATTGTTGAGGTAAATGTTATTGTTTCAGCAGCATTTGGCAGAGCATTGGCTTGCTCTGCTGGGCTGCTCTTGGAGGTATTTTGGTTTTGGTCTGCAGGTTGTTCTGCAGGGAGCATTATTTGTTCTTCTGTTTCATTTTCTTTGATTATTGTCTCAGTTACTTTGACATTAGAAAGCTCTTCTGCAATATTTTCATTTAGTGTTTCTTCTATTGTTTCATTTGATTCTATCCTTCTGTTCTCTGTTGTTTCATTTGTTTTTATTGTGTTGTTTTCTATTGTTTCTTCAGCAGGAATCTTTGGTGCAGGACTGATTATTTCTTCTGTTACAGTCACATACTCGACATAATCTCCTGTTGCAATTGGTAGAGTGAATTGTAAGAGGAGTGCTAGAACTAGCCAGAGCACCATGAGCTTAGCTGTATGACTAGTTCTACTCACTCTTCTCACCTCTCTTCCCCGTGGAAGAGAGACCAGCAGAACTTTGTTCTGCGCTGCCTCTCTTTCCTGCTTTGGTTATTGTGATTTTTCCTCTCTCCAGCCCAAACTCTATCACGTCTTTGTCTTTCCAATCGAGAATTTGAACTAGAGCTTTAGGTATAGTTAGGGTAAACTGGTCCTTGTTTGTTTTCTGTAGTTTTCTTGTTAACTTCAATTCATATTGCTTTCAATATGACTACTATTTAAATTTTTCGGTTATTTATTGTCATTACTTTAAAAAATTTTGAAATTAAAAATGAAAAAATTAAGAATATGATTAAGAATATGATTATTCATATGAATTTAAAAAAGCCGAGAAAAACTCCGCACTATGCAATTGTCTCTGCCCAAAGGGCCCCAATAGAAGTTAACCATATACTGTTAACCGTTTAACGTTACAAGAAAACAGTCATACTGATAAATAGAAAACGGTAAACAGCGAACTGTGAACGGTAAACGTTTTTACCTTCTTACCTCAAAAAAATCAAACTCTTTTGTTGCCTCTTCCCACATAATATCCACTTTAGTCACTTTTGCGAGCACAGGCCCGCGCTTGCATTTGCTCAAGAACTCCTGAAGCAGGTCATTTGTCCCTTCTGCAACAACCTCTACTGTTCCATCATCGTTGTTCTTTACCCAGCCTTTTAGTTTTAGAAAATGAGCTGCTTTCTTGACGTAATCCCTGAAGAAGACTCCCTGAACTTCACCGTGTATTATCAGGTGCAGCCTTCTCATGCCTAGAGTTCTTCTTTGCAGTCAGGGCAGACATTTGAGCCATCTGCTGACTCGAGCTCCTCTGCATATTCTCCGCAGAGCTCGCATATTCCTTCCTGCTCTTTTGCCTTGTAGACTGGCTTTCTTTCTTCCTCTCTAATCTCGAATTTTTCTACGAGAATGTCAAAAAGGTCTGGCTCTATCTTAAGGACATCTTTCATTGTCACAAGTCCTAGGAATTTGCCTTTATCCATCACAGGAAGGTGCCTTATATTGTAGTCTCTCATTATAGTGAGTGCTTCAAAAATATCTTTTTCAGGAGAGATTGTGACTAGCTTTGTTTCCATGATATCTTTTACTTTTTTCGTGCCTGTCGGAAGCCCTTTGGCAACTGCTTTTCTTACAATATCTTGCTCAGAAAGTATTCCCAGTATTTTGCCGTCTTCCTCGACAAGCATTGAGCCGACGTGCTTTTTTGCCATCAAATCAGCGCATTGCTTCAGTGTTGCATTAGGACTTATTGTGACTGGATGTTCAGTCATTGCATCGCAAACTTTATAGCCAGTTTCCATTAATATCACCCCGATAAGGAGCATCACGGTCTTACTTATAAACATTTCGCTAAATTATTTTAGCTACTTAAGAGTGACGCTAGAATGAGAGGATTTTTTCCGAAACCTTTTAGTAGAATTTGATTTTATTATACTCTAATGAAATATTATTTTTTCGTTTGATTATAATCTAATGAAACGAAAGATTTATATAGGAATGATGCTTTAATTAGGTAAAATGGCGCAGTTGCTTGAGGTTTTGGAAAAACTGAATCCCTGGTGGCAGGAGCGGCCTTTTGAAACAGGAATAACTAGAGATGCATACCTTCATAAGATAAGTAAATACCTGAAAACAAAGGAAATACTTGTTGTTACTGGCGTCAGAAGGTCTGGAAAGACAGTCTTGCTGTACCAAACAATTCGCGACCTTATTAGCAATCAGGGGATAGAGCCGAAAAGGATTTTGTTTGTGAATTTTGATGAGCCAGACTTAGGCGAACTTAAGGATCCGATAAGAAATGTTCTTGATGTCTATTTCCGCGAAGTCTGTAGTGAGCCAGCGTACCTTGTTTTTGATGAAGTACAAAATGTTCCTGGCTGGGAAAAATGGGCAAAGAGCATTTATGACGAGAAAAAACACCAATTGATTGTTTCTGGCTCTTCATCTCACCTGCTGGACAGCAAACTAGCCACTCTGCTGAGCGGAAGATATCTCGCCATTCCTGTTTTCCCTCTTAATTTCAGGGAGTATCTTTTATTCAATAATGTATTAATTAAAGATAAGCTGTCATTAATAGCAAACAAGAATAAGATAATGAACTGCCTTAAAAAATACCTGATAGAAGGCGGGCTGCCAAGAATAGCACTCCAGAAAGAAGAAAGCCTGAAAACAGAACTCCTCAAAACCTATCATGAAAGCTTGGTCTACAAGGACCTGGTTGCTCAATACAACATAAGAAACGTCAAAGTACTAAAAGAGCTTATTCATTATCTTTACACAACTTTCACGAGCTCTTATTCTTATAAAAAGATAAGCGAATTGCTAAAAATTGATTTCACAACATTAAAGGAATACTTTCATTATCTTGAAGAAGCCAAAATATTATTCGAAACCTCGCTATTCAGTTATTCCTTGAAAGTTCAAAGCAGAAATAATAAAAAAATCTACTGCATAGACAACGGCCTGAGAAACGCAGTCTCATTCAAGTTCTCAAAAGACGAGGGCAAGCTCGCAGAAAACCTCGTATTCGTAGAGCTCAAAAGAAGAGAAAAAGAGCCATACTACTGGAAGAACAAGGGCGAAATAGACTTCATAACAAAAGACGCAGATAATTCATTAACCGCAATAAATATCTCCTACTCAGACGAGATAGATGAAAGAGAAATAAAAAGCCTGCTGGAATTCAAAAAAGAATTCAAAAAAACAAAAGAATTAATACTGCTGACAAAAGACACAGAAAAACAAGAGAAAGGAATAAAATTTAAGCCACTATGGAAATGGCTGTTAGAATAAAAGACCCATGAAAAATGTTCTCTCACCAAGTAATGGCCAGAACTTTTCAATAAAGCCTAAAAAAAATAATTTTACGTAAATTATTTAAGTAAGTTCTTTTCTCAAAGAAATTTTCGTGAGGTGAAGAAGATGAAAACCGAAACAAATACTTTAGAAGATATAGCTATCGAAGACTTTGTTGCAGAAATAGAGACAGAGAATGCTGCAAAAGTCTTTATTCAGACCATGATAAGCAAGTTTCAGGACACATACACTATTGAGAATCCTTCTAATGTTAAAAAAAAATTAATGCCTGTTGTTCGCGCGCTTCAGGGCCTGCAGAGAAAAGGTTTTGACATGAAGCCCTATGCAGACCAGCTTGTTGCAATGGCTGTTGAAGAATATAACAAGTATTCTGGCCAAAAAGATACTTTTGCGCACGCGTCAACACTTACTGTGGTAGATGCTGTCACTCACAAGAGAGATACTGGGTATTGGAAGAAAGAAAAATAATAGAAAATAAAATATAAAAATTTCCTAGCCTTGCACTAGGATTTCAACATCTTTGCCGAAGATTTTTTTCAGGCTTTCAAAGACAGGCTCCTTGATGAATGCCTTCTGGGGAATTGCCATTTTTGTTATGGCTTTCTCAAACTCTTCCCAGCTTGACTTTTCAAGTGTTCCGAGCGAGCCATCCCTTTGAATCTCTGCCTTTTCGAGCTGTTTTTCTTCTGCATCGATTTCCCTTATGAGGAATGCTGTGTTTCCAAGCAGGGTTAATTCGCCGAACTTCTCTCCGTATTTTATCCTTATTTTTGCCCTGTCCAGCGCTCTTCCTCTCTTTCTCTGCATGTATTCCACCATGAATTTTATTAATTCCTGCGCGCTCTTTCTCACTTCATCTATCTCTGTTTTCGTGAGTTTTCCTG
>JAWABT010000068.1:0-4359 GCA_038884515.1 Candidatus Woesearchaeota archaeon
TAGACGGTTTGATCAAACATCAAAAACGTAACGCGTTTTTGAGGTTCCAAAAACCTGCTGGTTTTTGTCAACCTTTGTAAAGTTTGTGCCGAAGCCGCGTGTCCTATCCATTAGACTATAGGCCCTTGTGAGAAACTATCATATTTATGTTTATAAAACTATCTGCGCTTTTTTCTTTAATTACTAAAAAACTTTATAAATAGAGTGTTAATATTCAGTAAATACCTCATGGGGTCGTGGGGTAGCTTGGACCATCCTACCTGCCTTGGGCAGCGCACAGCAGAGCTCTGGGTTTTACTTGCGCTAAAAACAGCAGGTGACCCCGGTTCAAATCCGGGCGACCCCATTTTTTTAATTTTCTTATTTTTCTGCCAAAACCTTTAAATAAGCTGGGCTTTGTTCTGGAGTGGTGGGGGATGAATTTGGACTTTTGGCCGTTTAGTTATTTTCGAAGGAAGAGTGAAGAGCGGAGAAACAAGCTGAAGGAAGAGATACTTGCAGAGCTCTCTCCGCAGATTAAGCTGCTTCTTGACGAGCATGGAAAGTCAGTAAAAGAAGAAGGTAAAAGATTAGTTAGGGAATTCTCCAGAGAGATAAAAGATGATAAAAAAAGCATTGAGTCGCAGATAAAAGAACTTTTTGAGGAGTTCAGGGGCGTGAAATCACAGAGCGAGAATGTTTCAGGAGTCGCGTCTGCTGTTAAGAAAGATTCTGAGAGGATAAAAGCTTATGCAGAAGAGGCAAAGACAAAAGCAGATGGTGCTGTTAGCAAGGTTCAGAGTGTTGATTCTCTTGTGCAGAGGGCTGGCGAGCTTTGTGACAAAATTGATGCGAGACTAAAAGATTATACCGATAAGGCAGTCTCTGCTGCTGTTGAGAAATGTACTGCAACTGTTGCGGGTGAGCTGCAGAAAGCAGTGCAGGCAGCAAGGGAAGAGTACAGGATGAATATCGAAGACCATACTGATAATCTTGACAGGAGAAATACTGAAAAAATAAAGGAGGTTTCAAAAAAGCTTGAATGCAGTATCAAAGAAAATCTGGAGTCATTCAAGAAAGAATGCCAGGCAGTGATTGATGCTCTTAAAAAAAATTGCAGTGCAGAGCTGGAAGCATTCAAGAAAAATTATACTGCTGCACAGGAAGATTACCAGAAGGTGATGCCTCGGCTTGATGCTGCTGCACAGAGGTTCAAGATTCTTGAGGAGAAGATTATCAAGCTTGAAGATGCAATGCATGGCAGGCCGCAGTATCTTGTGACTGCTTATCTTTTGACAAGCCTGCAGAGAAAGCAGTTAAGAGAGCTTTACAGCCCTGAATTCAAAGGCGATGCAGCACGATACAAAAGGCATCTTGAGGAATTGAGAGACCGGCAGCTTAAAGGAAAGAAAAACCTCACTCCTGCTGAGCTGGAGATTGATTTTGCTCCAAGGGAGTTAGACAGTCTTCTCAAGAGCATTGCGCATTACAATCGTGATGAAGTTTATGAATTGCTTGATGTTGTTGACCTTCTTGCTGGGATAAAGAGAAGTAATCAAGCAGGTAGTTCTCGGCCAGGAAGTGGAAGGCATAATAGGCATTAGCATGTTATATCTTGCTTTAGTTGAAAATAGTTTTTGTTATTCACCTTGGAGTAATAACGGACGAAAAGTTTAAAAAGGATATTATCTACATATTGATTTATGGTGGGCTTAACGGAAGAACAAATATTAAAACTAATATCGGAAGAACAAATATTAAAACTGAAAGAACTCCTCAAAAGAGGAAAATTAACCGAAACGGAACTAAAAACCGCGCTCGAGGAGTACAAAAAACTCAGTTCAAAAGACCCGACACTAGATTTTGTCGCCTACATAGAAACGCGCCTGCAGGAAGCAAACACCATCATCGAACCTTCTGACACTTTGCTGGACAGCAGCAAAGCAATAATGCAGGAAAAACCATGGAGCAAACCCACAAACGAAAAATATTCAGAAAAAAAACAATTAGGAAAAGGAGGAATGGGAACAGTGCTCCTCGTCTCAAACTGGTTCGACAGGCCGGAAGCAATGAAGTTTCCAAACACCAACGACGAACACGTCCTCAACCACTTTTACAGAGAAGCGCTATACCACGCAAGACTGTCACACCCCGGAATACCGCCCGTATACGAAATCACGGCCAAAACCATTGGAAAAACAAAAAAAATAGAAGTCCCCTGCTTCACAATGAAAGCAATAGAGGGAAAAGACCTCGAAAAAATAATCGAAGAATACAATTACACCACGCAAGAAGCAGTAAGATGGCTTGTCAACATCTGCAACGCAATAGACTACGCCCACACGGCAAAAAACATAATCCACAGAGACCTAAAACCATCAAACGTAATGGTCGGAAGCTTCGGAGAACTATATGTAATGGACTGGGGACTGGCAAAACACCCAACAGACGAGGACCTGCCGGAAGAAGACAACGAAAAACAAGACGGCAAACACGTAACAATCAGCATGAAAACAGAAACAGGAATAGCAAAAGGAACACTCGGGTACATGCCACCAGAACAAGCAGAAGGAATCTCAGGAAAACAGCAAGACATCTACACCATAGGCGCAATAGCCTACGAATTACTCACAAAAAAACAATTCAGAGAATGGCCATTAATAAAAACACTGGAAGGAAAAACAAGAAAACCAACATCACGCGAACTAATGAAAATAATCGTTGAAAACTCAGGGTTTGTGCAAGCAGAAGACACAATACTTGTCGAACACAAAAACAAAAAAGGAAAAACAGAATATAGAGGAAAACTGCCACCATTCACAATACCAAAAAGAGTGCCGGCACCCCTAAGGTCAATAATCAGAAAAGCAATAGAACCAGACCTCAAAGAAAGATATCAGACGGTTGCAGAACTACGCGACGACCTCCAGGCATACCTCGACGACGCAATAGTAAAAGCACACAAGTACGGAATAGGAGAACGAATTGCCAGATACATCAGACGCAACCCGACCAAAACAGCAGTCAGCATATTAGGAACAATCGCACTAACACTCGGAGCAATAGGATACAACGCACTTGAAACAAAAGCAAGACAAGCAGAAAGAGAAAAAGAAAAACAGGAAATGAGAGCACAAGAGAAAGAACTCAAAGCAGCACAAGCGGAAGCAAAACTCTCCAAAACATTGCAGGAACAGCTGGAAAGAGCACAGAAGAGGAATAGGGCGAATGAGAAAATATGGCTGGCAGAAAGAGCACTAAAAAGAAGAAATCTGGAAGACGCAATACGTTATGCGACAGAAGCAATACGAGAGGATGAAAACTGCGGAGAAGCATATTTCCTGAGAGGAAAGGCTCAATATACAAAATATCGCAGTGAAGAATCGGTTTCTGACTTCTTAATGGCGAATCAAGCAAGCATTCGAGAATCAAAAAAACCAGATTATCGAGCATTATATAGTGCAGCAATGACACATATAGATTTGGATGACGACATGCAAAAAGCTATTGATATATGTAAAAAAATTCAAATCGATAGAAATACAAAAGAACCATATCTCTTACTAATAAGAAGTCTTTTGGCTTTTGGAGATAAAGATTACAAAAACGCAATAGAACTTGCAGAAGAGGCGCTGCATCTGGACGATACAAATGCAGAAGCGTGGTCATTCCTCTCACACGCATATGCAACTGGTGCGTTATTCATGTTTGAAGGACTTAATAAATATAAAGATGATAAGAAAGCATTAGACTACATCTTGAACGCCCTTATCATAGAACCGGAAAACATCAGATATCAGCTTCACGAATTACGTCTTCAAACAACCTACGCCCAGAACAATGAACGAGCACTTGAACTAGCTGATAAAATAATTAAAACTTGTCCATGGGTGCAATTCAGCTACATCTGTAAAGCAACAGTGTATTTAAGACAAGGAAGAAATGAAGAAGTTGTAAACCAAATAAATCTAGCTGAAAAAATAAAGAAACTCGATTATCAAGCATTAGCGATCAGGGGCATGGCAAAATGTCATCTGAAGCAATATCCTGATGCGTTGATCGACTTAAATGAAAGCATAAGACAGGGAAAAATGCCTGACGCATACATTTACAGAGGAAGAGTTTATGGAGAAACAGGAAGGTTCAACGAAGGAGCACAGGAATGCAACGAAGGAATAAGATTGATAGAATCAATGGGCATGCCGAGTCATCTTCGCTTACAATACGCTACTGCTCATTTATTCAAAGGAATATACGAAGAGAAAGCAGGCAGACCACAAGAAGCTCTGAAAACGCTTGCCAAAGCAGTCGAATATGGAGATCCAAGAGGATTATTATATGCGGGAAGAGTATACATTCACCAGCGACAAGATGATGAAG
>JAWABT010000069.1:0-4330 GCA_038884515.1 Candidatus Woesearchaeota archaeon
GCTCTTTCGCAGTCTTTGACTTGACAATATTATAAACATAAATCTCCTCAAAAAAATAATGCACAGAATCAACAAACCTGTAAGAGAAAAGATACTGCTCAAGCAAAGAATGAACCATGCTCCTGTCAGTCAAAGAAGAAAAAACAAGCAAAATATTCCCATCACTCTTCAGATAGCTTCCTGCCTCTGCAAGAAACCTCTCAATAAACTCATAGCCAAGCTTGCCTCCTTCTGTCGCAATATCACGAATCTGCGCCTGCTGAGGAAGATAAGGCGGATTGCAGATTATAGTATCAAACTTCTGTTTAGGAACCTTGCTGAACAAATCACTCACAACATACTTTATTTTTTTGTGCGCAGAATGTTTTTTTGCATAATCAATTGCTTCCCTATTGATATCAACAGCAAGAACCTTCTTTACCCTGCTGCTTTCAGCTGCTGCAAGCGCCTGTATTCCAGTGCCTGTGCACATGTCAAGGACACTGCCTACAGCAAGCTTCCTGACATATTTCTCCAAGAGGAACGAGTCCTCACGCGGCTCGTATATCACCATTCTTTTTTGCAAACAAATATGTATTATCTTTTAAATGCATCTGCTTGTTATACTTATAAAGATTAGCTCCCCAAGTCATTCCTGCACCAAAACCAACAAAAACAACGTAATCATCAGGCCTTATCCAATCTGTTTTTATTGCTTCATAAAGAGCATCTGGCTGTGAAGCAGTTGATGTATTGCCTCTCTTTGGAAGTATGACATAAAACATTTTCATAGCTTCTTCAAAAGAAATGCCGAGCTTTTTCGCAAGCTGAACTGCAGCACTATCAATAATCCTGCAGTTTGCCTGGTGAGGGATTATCTTAAGGTTGCCTGCACTTATATCATGACCAGCTGATTTTCCTTTCTCAAGCACTGAAATTATGCTCCTGTAAAGCTTGGGAACTGCAAACTTAAAAACACTCGGTCCATCCATATAAAGCTTTGGAAGAGTCGCCTTTGCCTTAACCAAATCATCAAGCTCTTTTTTTGAAAGAGAAACATATTCCCCATTCTTTTGAATCTGCAGCTCTCCTGCCTTCATTCGTGTATGGCAGTCATCTCTCAAAAGCTCTTTGTCTTTTCCATCCCCGCCAAGCTCATGAGTAATAAAGCCAGGCTCCACAGCTGCCCTGAGAATCATTGCGCCTCCCGCATCACCGAACAATACACAGGTATTCCTGTCAGTATAATCAGTAACCTCGCTTAATTTTTCATTTGCGACAACAGCAATTGTCTTGTACATCCCGCTTCTTACGAAGCTGTCTGCTGTGGCAATAGCATAATTTATTCCAGTGCATCCCGCAGAAATGTCAAAAAAAGGAATCTCTTTCTTTGTGCCAAGGCCAGCATGAATGATTCCTGCAGAGCAGGGAAACCTTCTTCTTGCCGTGTTTGTCGCATCAATTATCAGCTCCAGCTCTTCTGGCCGAACCTCTGCATTCGCAAGAGCATCTTTCAAAGCCCTGAGGCCAAGAACAGATGTATCATCACAATCTTCTGCAATCCGCCTCTCCTCAATGCCAGTCCTCTGCTTTATCCATTCATCGCTTGTATCGACCATCTTTTCAAGCTCTGCATTAGTCAATATTTTTTCAGGAAGATACCTGCCAACACCAATAACTTCTGAATAAACCATCTTCACTCACTCCTCCCTATCAATTGCCTCAAAATATTCTTTAACCCTCTCAGATATTGTCTTTAGATAATATTGCTCTATCTTCTCAGTAAAAATATCAGAAAGCCTGGCTTTTTCAGCGATCCTGTAACTGTTGCCAATCCTTTCAACCAGAAACAAATCCTTTAATCTCTTCAGCTGCCTTCTTATATTAGACGATGCAATGCCGAGCAATGGCAGTTCATTTGTCTTTCTTGACTCAACAACCTTGTCTTCAATCTCCTTGCTTGTCAAACCAGGATTCTTCAAAATCGTGTGCAGTACATCAACAACCACATCCCTGCTGTCACCTGGCTGAAGCAAGCCAATGCTTAAGCAAAGCTTTTTTGTAAGCTCCCTTCCTTTTAATTTATACGGTTTCTCATATTTTCTCAAGGTTATCTCTGCAAGAGGAATCTCTTTTGAAACAGTCTGTGTTTTCACCTGAACGCCTCGCAAAAATAATTATTCACAACATAATCATAAACATCCATGCCAAAATAATTCCTAACAATCGCATAAGGTATGGCATCAAAAATAACATCAAGCTGCTTGATTCTTGTGCAAATCAAATACAAATTAAATGCCTTTATTCGTAAATTATCCGGGCCTGTGAATTCAGATGGTTCAACATTAGAAATAACTTTTATCCTGTCATTCATATAATCAAACATCTCACCCTGGCCATAGAGCTGTCCTGTCAAAGAAACAAGCCTGCTTTCCTTCCCTCTCCCAATGATTATGTGGCTGTCGCGCATATCAATATCTTTTAGCTTTCCTTTATCATCATAGTAGAGATTGAAAACAGAACCTGCATTCTCGATTGTATTTATGTTATTCTTCTCATCATAAGTGAACATTACTGCAGGATTCTGACCTTTACTCACGCCAATCAATGTACCCGCAACATCATAAGTGAATGTTATATACATCTTTTTGCTAATAATTTTTGATAGCCTTCCTGAACTGTATTCAAAAGTGGTTATCTCACCATTATCATCAACACTTCGTAACAGACCATCTGCATATTCAAGATTTATGCCATCAATGCCAACAAGATGTCCCGCACCATCATACTGCAATACTGTATTCTTGCTACCCTCAATACTGATAAGCTGCCCAGCATCATCAAACCCATACCTTGCTGTGCTGTCCTTGAATGACTGCTCAACAAATGCAGCAGGCTCGACTGTCCTGCTTTCTGCTTCCTGTTTCACAGGCTCGATTGCTTCCTTTATATTCTCGTTCATTTCAGGAATCTTTTCAGGCTCTGGGACAGGGACACAACTAATCAAAAAAAATAACAGTATCAGTGCAGGCACGATTTTCATTTTAGCTAAACAGACTCTTGAACCAGAAAACTATCCTCTTGAAAAATCCTCTTGGCTTGTATGTCACATCCCCTTTCTCTATTGCCTTTAGAAGTGCATCTGGCTTGTTTGTTGCATTCAATATTTCCTCTGCCTTGGATTTCTTCACATATGCGTCAAATGATGGGCTCTTAATGCCATCATCTACGATTTCCTGGATTACACCATGCGACGTGACAACCCCGATAACAATCTGTGTTTTTTCATCTGTCTGGACATGAACATTGATTTTTTCCTCATCAAATTCCTTTTTCAAGTCAGCAGGAAGCGCAACACCAACAAGGTCATGATAGTCAAAACCCTCTTTTTTCTTCTCTTCTACAACAGGGAGTTTTATTTCAGGAGTTTCATTTGCAACCTCTTCTTTTATTGCAGTTATATTTCTCTCCTTAATCTCGCAAGTGCAGTTTTTGCAAAACTCATCACTCCTGCAGTCATCATCTTTCTCGCACTCTTCACTTCCTGTGACGTTTCCATCCCCGCAGACAGATTTTATGATTCCGTATGCTTTCTCTGGTTTGCAGAGGCAGGTGTTTTTATCGCAAGTGAATGTCTCATTGAATAATGATCCAAGCTCATCGCAGAAGTCATTTTCTTCAGTGGTTTCTTTCTCTCCTGGATCGCAGAATTCAGTGCCCTCCCTTATCTGGTTGCCACAATCTGTCCTTACAGGAAGACAACTGCAATCTTTGGAGTTACAAACCATTGCAATCCCAAGAATTTCTCCAGCTTGCTCACAAAAATCATCATCTGTTTTTGGCTCGCACATTTCATGGCCTTCTCTTATTCCATTACCGCATGTTGTCTTTCCTTTCTCAGCATCTGGGATCAGTATCTGCGCGTATGCAAAAGAACATAGTAACACTGCAATTAGTCCGAATAATAATATTTTTTTGATTTTAATCGCCTCCGAATAACCCTGATACAAGGGACCATATTTTCATCACAGCTTTTGTTATTGCAGAAGTTATCTTTATCATAGGATTATCAGCCATCTTAGCTATCTCTTTATCTGTTTCCTCCATTATTTCCTGCACGTCTGCAGGGATCGCTCCTGTTGGCGTGCTTGGTGCCTTTGTTTTCTCATCTTCCGTGCTTTCCTTGCTCTCTATTATTGGTTTTTCTTCTTCTTTTGTCTCAAATGTCAATTTTGCTTCTGAGTTATGACCTGTTTTGTTCTGGTTTATTGTCTGGCCGGATGTTGCGTTCTGTGTCTGGTTTTGCTGCGTGCTGTTTACTTCTGACTTAATTGTCATGTTCTGCGATAAT